>JBDTMU010000129.1:0-4602 GCA_039934115.1 Chloroflexota bacterium
ATCTTGTTGAACTCGCGGTAGTCGTGGGCGCGCTTGCCGAACCAGCTGTCGAAGACGGCGCGCGTGGCCAGCTCGAGCTGGCGATACGGGTCGGTCGGAAACTCGTCGCCGGTGGCGGTGCGCACGATGGCCCGATATTCGTCCGCTGCCTCGCGAAGGTCATCGGCGTTGAGGTCGGTGTCGAGCTTCACCCCGCGGCGCTCCTTGAGCGCGTCGAACGGCTCATCGAAGGCTGTGGCAGGGATTTCGAGCACGATCCGTCCGAACATCGCGATGAAGCGGCGCCATGCGTCGTAGCCGAAGCGCTCGTTGCCGGTCAAGGCGATCAGGCCGGCGACCGTCTCGGGATTCAGGCCCAGGTTCAGGACCGTGTCCATCATGCCGGGCATGCTGAAGGCCGCCCCCGATCGGACGCTCACCAGGAGCGGGTTGGATGGATCGCCGAACTGCTTGCCGCTCTCCTGTTCGAGGGCCTTCATGTGCCCCAGCACGTCGTCCCACAGGCCGGGAGGAAACTCCTTGCCGGCGGCGTAATAGGCGTTGCAGGCCTCGGTCGTGATCGTGAATCCGGGCGGGACCGGAAGCCCGGCATTCGTCATCTCGGCCAGGCCGGCGCCCTTGCCGCCGAGCAGCGCGCGCATGCCGGCGTTCCCCTCACGGAACGTGTAGATCAGCTTCGTGGCGGTCGTGGCCATGCGGCGCTCGAGGCTCCTCCATATGGGGGTCGCGGGGGCCTGATTCTACCCGCCGGCATCGATCTGCCGGTCACCCGCGGGTCTCAGCCGGGTCTGCGACCCGAGAGCCGGCGACGGCCGGGCTGCCGGTAGCGAACCTCGAGCAGCGGCCACAGGTCGGAGACCAGGACCCGGTAGTCCCCGCCGACGATCGAGGCGCGCAGGCGTCCGGTCCGAATCAGGCGCCGCACGTGCTCCGGGTGGAAGCCGAGGATGATCCCCACCTGCCGGGTGCCGACCACCAGCGCTTCAGGGTCGACCTCCACCAAGGGGTCCATGCCGGCCATCGCGACGGCCATCGCCTTGGTCCGATCGGCCGTCAGCGCCACCGCCTCCGGGTCCGGGCGTCGCATGGCGCTGGCCATCGCGGCGGCGAGACGCTCGCGCAGGTCGCCGACCCTCATCACACCCGCAGCCAGCCACGTCGCAGGGCGAAGGCAAAGAGCCATCGCGACGAGGCGAGCAATCGGCCGAGCCCGCCGGCCCGTTGCCGGTAGAGGGACCTGGCCTTGGCGAGGACCCGCTCCCGGTCGCGGCCGGTGAGTTCATGGGCCAGGGCGCGGAATTCGTCGAAGGCAGCCGGCTGGTGCCCGGCCAGCCACAGGGCATCGGCCAATGCTTCGCGTGCGGCGGCATCCCCCGGCCTCAGGTCCGATGCGCGGGTTGCCGCGGGCAGGGCAGCCGCCGCGTCACCAAGGTGGATGAGGCCGCGGGCCAACGCGAGCTGGGCGTCGAAGTTGCCTGGATCGAGCCGCACGGCGCGACGTGCCGCCTCGACCCCCTTTCCCGCATCCGCGGCCTCGATGCGCTCGGCTGCCTCGGCCACGGTCCATGCCACCTGGCGGGGATCGCGCTGTGCAAGGCGGGCGTATTCGGCGGCGGCGTCGGCGTGCTCTCCGCGCCGTGACTGGATCTCGGCCAGCAGCTCGCGATACCGGACCTCATCGGGGTCGAGACGGACCGCGTCCATGGCATCCGCCTCCGCCTCCTCGAGCCGGCCGAGCGCGAGGAGCGCCCTTGCGCGCGCCTCGTGCGCCGCGTCGTCGCCCGGCCGCTCAGCCAGGATCGCATCCGTCCGACGAATGACCTCGTCGTCCACCCGGCTACTCCCCGGCCGCAGACCGCTCAGGCTGGCCGCCATCCCACGGGGCGCCAGAGACGAGCGAGGCGATCCGCTCGGGGAGCGCCGACATAGCCACCCGCTGCTGCGTCATCGAATCGCGCTCGCGGATGGTGGCCGCGCCGTCGGCAAGCGTCTCCACGTCAACCGTCACGCAGAACGGGGTCCCGATCTCGTCCTGGCGGCGATACAGCTTGCCGATGCTGGCCGTGTCGTCGTAGGTGGCCGGCAGACGCAGCCTCAGCTCCCCGGCCAGGCGCTGTCCCAGCTGCACCAGCTCCGGCCGGTTGCGCAGGAGCGGCATGACCGCGACCTTGATCGGCGCGAGCGACGGGCGGAGATGGAGCACCACTCGCTTCTCGCCCTCGACCTGCTGCTCCTCGTACGCGTCGAGCAGGACCGTCAGCAGCGCACGGTCGACCCCCATCGCCGGCTCGATCACGTATGGCGTGACGTGCTCGCCGCTCGCCTCGTCGAAGATGGAGAGCGACTTCCCGGATGCCTCGGCGTGCGCCTTGAGGTCGTAATCGGTTCTGTCAGCAACCCCCTCGAGCTCGGACCAGCCCATCGGGAAGTCATATTCGATGTCGGTCGTCTGGAGGCTGTAGTGCGACAGCTCGTCGGGATCGTGCGGTCGCAGCCGGAGTCGTTCGGCACCGATCCCCATCACATCGGTCCACCAGCGGAGTCGCTCATCGACCCAGTAGGCGAACCACTTGTCCTCCTGTGAGGGGTGGACGAAGAACTCCATCTCCATCTGCTCGAATTCGCGGTCGCGGAAGATGAAGTTGCCAGGCGTGATCTCGTTGCGGAAGCTCTTCCCGATCTGGGCGATCCCGAACGGCAGCCTCTTGCGGGCGGTGGTCGCCACGTTCGCGAAGTTGACGAAGATCCCCTGGGCCGTCTCGGGACGGAGGTAGGCGACCGATGCCGACTCCTCGAGTGGCCCGACGCGGGTCTGGAACATGAGGTGGAACTGCCGCGGCTCGGTGAGCGTGCCGCGATTTCCGCAGTTCGGACAGGCGATCTCCGAGGGTGGACCCTTGAGGTCCTCGGCCCGGAAGCGGAACTTGCAGTTGCGGCAGTCGACCATCGGATCGCTGAAGCCCGCGACGTGGCCGGAGACCTCCCACACCCGCGGGTTCATGATGATCGCTGAGTCGAGCCCCACGATGTCGTCGCGCAGCTGGACCATCTGGCGCCACCAGGCGGCTTTGACGTTGTTCTTCAGCTCGACGCCGAGCGGTCCGTAGTCCCAGAAGCCGCCCATCCCGCCGTAGATCTCGCTCGACGGGAAGACGAACCCGCGGCGCTTGGCGAGGCTGACGATGAGCTCCATGTTCGGCGCGGGCATGGCGGCGAGTCTAACGCAGCCGATCGGCTCGCCTGCCCGACTCAGGGCTCGGCGATCGATGACTCACGGAAGATGCGCCGCAGCAAGGAACGTCCGAGCAGCCCGAGGATTGCCCCATACACGATGTGGCTGAGTGCAGAGATGGTGGCGAACTCCTGGTAGAGGCGGATGTCCAGCCAGCCCGGATACAGGGTGAGCTGGAAGGTCTCCAGGAAGAGTCCCCAGCCGATCCCGGTCAGCAGCGCGCGGCGGAGGCTTGTGCGACCGTCGCGGGCGAAGAGGAACAGGTAGGCCACGCCGAACGACGTGCCGTTGAGGAGGTGGAAGGCCGTCCCCGCGGCCGTGATCAAGGCCGGGTCGGCATCGGACCCGACGATCAGGGCACCGAACACCGCGATGACGTGGAACGGGTCGAAGGGGCTCGGATCCAGTTGTGACAGCAGCGTCTTGGTGAGGTCGTAGATGAGGGTGGCGGAGAGGCCGACGCCGATCCCGGCTGCGACGGTCCGCAGCATCCAGCCACGGCTCTCCGCCGACGAGATGCGCAGCACGGCGGCGAGCACAATCACCAGCAGCGCCGTCATCACCAGCAGAGCGAGCGCGAGCGAGACGCCACCAAGGATGTTGAGCAGGAGCGCCACGCCACTGAAGACGCCGCCGAACGCCAGGAGGGGCCGGAGGCGTCCGGAGAAGCTGATCCCCTCGCGTTCCTCCGCAGCGGGAACCGGCGGCTCGGTCATGGACGGGTGACGGCTAGGCCGGCGCCGGGATCCCTCGCAGGGCCACCTCGTCGAGGAAGTCACGGCTGCGCAGCTCGCGTTCCAGCACCGCTGAGACGCTCGCATGCAGGAGATGCTCGGCCTCGCGCTGCGTGGCGCCAGGCACCCGCAGCCGAAGCACCTCGGTGAGCGGCGAGCGCTGCAGGTGGCGCATCACCTTCAGCGCCGCCCCCGAGATCTGCCGCGTCCCGAGCGCCCCGTGCGAACACTCCGGTCCGATGACGCCGCCTGCCACCGGTGAGTAGGCGTTTCCTTCCGGCTCGATCTCGACCCCGCAGTCCAGGCATTGCCCGAGCTCCGGCCGGAAGCCCATCGCCTCCAGCAGGTGCAGCTCGAACCAGCGCGCAACGATCTCGCGCGAGACCTCGGCGGGGGCGGCGTCGAGGGCAGCCAGGGCCTGGGCAAGGAGCTCGAAGGCCTGGTGTGATTCGGCCGACCCCTCGCAGAAGCGATCCGCCAGCTCCACGACGTACCACGCCGCCGCCGTTGAATGGAGATCGTCGCGCAGGCCGAGGTGCGGGTCCTCCAGCGAGGCCTGGGTGACGACGTCGAAGGTGCGGCCCACCGCCAGCACCAGGTGCACGTCGCTGAACGGCTCCAGCCCGCCCCCCAGCC
>JBDTMU010000130.1:0-4585 GCA_039934115.1 Chloroflexota bacterium
GACGTTGTAGTCGCGGTTCGAGTTGAAGGGCGGGTCGAGGTAGACCAGGTCGACGGCGGCATCGGGCAGGTAGCGACGCAGGATGTCGAGGTTGTCGCCGTAGTAGAGGACGTTGGTGGCTAGGTCAGTCATAGGTCCCCCGCGAGGATAGGCTCTGGTGGGCGCCGGAGCCTGGGGAGAGGGTAGCAGCGCGGGCAAGCGGCCACGCGCTGGTGATCCTTCGGTAAGGTCGCCCCGGCCGGACTCCCGGCGATTGACCTCCGGCTAGCCTAGGTAACCGGCTGGGCGTCGGGAGCCGGCCATGATCTGCCGAGATGGGCGGTATTCTCCATGGCAAGATGACCAATGCGGATGGCTGATCCGGTCGGCGACATCATCGGGGACTACCGGGCGTTCGCGGCGCTGCAGCGCGACCGGCTCACCGCCCGCGGGATCGACATCGCGCCATATGCCCTGAGCCACCTTGCCTTCCGAGTCGCCGACTGGGACCGGTACGTCCACCTGCGCACCCTCCTCGAGCGACACGCCTCCGCGAACGCAGAGAACGTCTGGAACGGCCGGCCGATCTCGAAGATCGTCCTCGCCGAGCCGCTCGAGGTGCTCGACGGCACGCCGGTGTCGCTCATCGAGCTCATCCCCCCGGTCCACCAGCGCGTCTACCGCATGGGGCTCGAACACATCGGCGTGGTCGTCGGCGAGGACGTCGATGCCTTCTCCCGGGAGCACCGTGCGGTGCTGACCGGGCAGCAGTTCCAGAGCGAGGACTTCGAGCCGTACTACGTCCTGTTCGAGGACTTCACCCACGTGAAGTTCTACCGTCGGTCGCTGTACGACGGTTGCGTCAGCCAGGGAGCCACGTTCGACGGCTTCGTCCACGTCGACGACTGGGTCCCGCAGCGGCTCGTCACCGCGACCGGCCCGGATCCGCTGCCGCGGTGATGGAGGCCATCCCGGCCCCGTAAGCCGCCGGTAGGCGCCTGCCGGCTAGGCTGCGAGCGCCGGCCTCGGAGGCTTGGGGCGAGTGTACTGTCGAACCCGTTACCGAGGAGGACTGCTGATGCGCAGCGTGACCTATTCGATGAGCGTCTCACTTGACGGCTACATCGTCGGGCCGGACGGCGGCTTCGACTGGACGGTGCCCGACGAGGAGGTCTTCCGCTTCTGGATCGATGAGATTCGAGAGGTCGGCGTCCATCTGATGGGACGACGGCTGTACGAGACGATGCTGTACTGGGAGACCGCCGACCAGGATCCATCGCTCGACGACTCAGAGATCGAGTGGGCTGCGCTCTGGAAGCCGCTCCCCAAGGTGGTGTTCTCCACCACGCTGTCGGCGGTGCAGGGCAATGCCCGCCTGGCCTCCGGCGGCCTGGCGGAGGAGATCGAGCGGTTACGAGCCGAGCCGGGGGAGGGCGACATCGCGATCGGCGGCGCGACTCTCGCCGCCGAGGCGGCCGCCCTGGGTCTGATCGACGAGTACCGGGCCATGGTCTACCCGGTGCTGGTCGGCGGTGGCATTCCGTTCTTTCCCCAGCGCGAGCGCCGAGTGGATCTTGAACTCGTCGAGACCCGCACCTTCAGCTCGAGAGTCGTCTACCTCCGCTACCGCCTGGCGAGCTAACCGGCTCCGCCGCCGAGCCCTGACCATCCGCAGGTAATTGGACGGTAAGGGCCGCTGCCTACCGTTCGATCGGTGCCCACGCTCATGCGCGCCGGTCCGTATCGGTTCTTCATCTGGAGCAACGAGCCGCCCGAGCCCGCGCACGTCCACGTGGAGTCAGGCGATGGGCACGCCAAGTTCTGGCTCGATCCCGTCAGCCTTGCGGATAGCGATGGATACAATGCCAGGGAAATCGCCCGGATCCGTCGACTCGTGGAGGCGCACCGAGCAGAGCTCAGGGAGCGATGGCGTGACATCTTCAGCGACTAGCCCGGTTCGAGCGACCGACGTCAAGGTCGGACGCGCCCACGTCGAGGTATCGCTCAGCGACGGACGAGCCGTGCGAGTACCGATCGCCTGGTTTCCTCGTTTGGCGGCCGGTTCGCCCGAGCAGCGGCTGAGGTGGCGGCTGATTGGACGGGGTGTGGGGATCCGCTGGGAGGAGTTGGACGAAGACCTCTCAGTCGAGGGCCTTCTCCGCGCCTAGGACCCCGGCCTAGCCGCTGAGCGTGAGGGTGTACGCGTCGTACGTGATGACCGTTCGGAAGCCAAGGCGCTCGTAGATCGGGCGCCCCATCTCGCTCGCCTGGAGCGCCGCAACGTCGCAGCCCGCGAGCGCGCCGTCAGCGACGACGCGCGCGGTCATGGCCGCACCGTACCCGCGTCGGCGGGCCGAGGGGATCGTGGCGATGCTATAGACGCCGATGGTCCGGCCCGCGCGCCAGCCCATCCCGGAGACAACGGGGTCCCCGTCCACGTAGCCCACATAGACGACGCACTCGGGCCGGTCGAGGAGGTTCGCGCATACGGTTTCCTGGGCCACGGCGGAATCTGCGCCAAAGCCGGCTGTCGCGGTCTGGCGGTGGGCGTCGATGCCGGCGGCGTCGGTTACCCGGCGAATGTCGAGCTTCGGGACGGCTACCTTCGCGACGGCGTCGTGGTCGATCGGGAACGCAACCATGCCGGGAGTCGCCGTCTCGGGGGCCTCGGCCTCGAGTCCCGCCTGGATCAGCGTCGGGATGAACCGATCATCAATGCCGCCCCGCAGGCGAACGACGAAATCGATGCCCTGCGCGCGCGCCCGGACCACGGCGTCCAGCACGGCGGCGGGTGTCGCGTGCTCGCCTTCGATCAAGATCTGGTTGAACCAATCCATCGGCAGGCCGGTCAGCAAAGTGAGCACCCCGCCGGTGCGTGCCACCGTGGTTCGAGCGCCACAGCTCGCAACGCCGGTCAGCCACGCGATCCAGTTCTCGTGCTCCAGGGTTGCGAGCTCACGCGGGGTCATGGGTTCTCCTCAGCGAAAAGCTCGGCTACCACGCGGCCGGATCCTGGCGGTAGAAGTCGCGCAGCTGTCCGTAGAGCTCCGCGTGCTCGTCGCGCAGCGTGACGGGCTTCTCGAAGAACGTCTCCGTCGCGACCGCGAAGAACTCCGCCGGGCTTTGGGTGCCGTATGCGTCCAGGAGCGTGCGCTCGCGACGTTCGACCGCGCTCTTGAGCTGCTCGTACTCGTGGCCCAGCACCCGCGCCCATGCGGCATACATGGCGTGATGGGCGAGCGCGGGGGCACCATTTGCGTCTCGGTCCTCCATGTCGAGCTGGTGGGCAAATTCGTGGAAGACGACGTTGTGCCCGTCGTCATCGCCGGCCGCTCCGCGTCGCACATCGTCCCAGGAGAGGACGATCGTCTCCGCGTTCCACGCCTCGCCGAGTCGGACCTGGTGGCCCTCGGTCACCATTCCATCTGCGGAATGCTCCAGGATGGGAACCCGGTACGCCGTGGGGTAGACGAGGACGGTGGAGAGCGCGGGATAGTTGTCATCATCGCGGTGCAGCAGCAGGAGGCATGCCTGAGCGGCGACCGTCACGCGGATTTCATCGGCCATCTCGAGCCCGCCCACGCCTTCGAAGCGCTTCTCGGCGAGGAAGATCTGCATCCGCCTCCGGAGCTCGATCCGGTCGCTCGCGGGCAGTCGTGCGTCGAGCGGGACGTTGGCGGCCATGATGCGGTCCCAGGGCGCGGGAAACGAGCGCGAGGTGGCGCGCTTCCGACGCGCGGTCCGGAACGGATGGACCCAGCTCAAAGGCTCTCCTGCGGAGCGATCACGGCTCCTGAGTCGTGGTTGCTCAGGTCACCTCAGGCGTTCCGACGGACTGGCCCACCCCTAGCAGGTAGCGCATCGGTCATTGCACCACCCGCCTGAACACGGCACTGCAGTAAAGCGCAATCGTGAATCGCCTGTGAGTCTCCTTCGCTTCGGCGGTCCCTTCCTCCGTCGAGGCGACCCAACGAAGGGAGAGGTCGTCGCCGGACAGACTTGCTGCGAGCGTGTAGGTGTCGATGTTTCCGGGGTCGCCGGGCGCCAGGACCAGCTCCGTCCCCGAGAGGGCGAAGGTTCCCGACTCATCGACGTCCATCGGCATCTCTGGGGTCTCCTGGTAGTGGGTAAAGGTCTGGCCCGCGAATGCAAGCACGAACGAGTACTGGGTGGGTGAGCCAGCGTCGGTCACCCAGGCATCCACATCGGCAGCGGTAATCCCCGCGGCGATCATCGCGGCCTTGATGTCGGCGATCGGGATGGGTCCGGTGGCCCAGCGCCCCTCGAGCACGCTCACGTTTGCACTCGCGGGCGGGGACTCAGCCGTGGCGGCCACACTGGGGTCGGGTGTGAGCGATGGGCTCGCTCCGCTTGAGCAGCCGATCGTGGCGAGAGCCACGGCCAGAAGGAGCGAGGTGGTCCGCATCGGTCTAGGTGTCGCGATTCGAGTTGAAGGGCGGGTCGAGGTAGACCAGGTCGACGCTGGCAGCGGGCAGGTAGCGACGCAGCATGTCGAGGTTGTCGCCGTAGTAGAGGACGTTGGTGGCGAGCTCGGTCATCGGTCCCCCGCGAGGCTTGACTCAGGTGAGCGCCGGAGTCTGGGGAG
>JBDTMU010000131.1:0-4562 GCA_039934115.1 Chloroflexota bacterium
GCTCAGTCCGTTCCGTCGTGGAGGCGGCCGGCATTCGCGACATCCTCTCCAAGTCTATGGGCAGCAACAACCCGGTCAACGTGGTGCGAGCCACGATCGAGGCGCTGCGCTCCCTGCGCTCGGCCGATGACATCGCGCTGAGCCGGGGCACGACCGCCGAGCGGCTCCTGGGCAAGCGCGGCGCGGAAGCTTCCCGCCGGCCGCACGAGTACGTCGAGCGTCCGGCGCCCGCGTACCAGGGAGGCGGCCGTGGCAGGTAAGCGCAAGGCGACGAGCAGCGGGCCGATGCTGCGTGTCACCTGGGTGAAGTCGACCATCGGCCACAAGGCCGGTGCGCGCGGCACGATCCGGGCACTTGGGCTGCATCGGCTTCATGAGACCGTCGAGGTCGCCGACACCCCGGTGATCCGGGGCATGCTGCGCCGCGTTGCCTTCCTGATCACGGTGGACGAGCCCTCGGCCGCCGCCGCGAAGGGCGAGGGCCAGTCGTGAAGCTGCACGATCCGCAACCGCGTCCCGGCTCGCATCAGCCGCCTCGCCGCCTGGGGCGTGGCCACGGCTCGGGCCGAGGCAAGACCGCCGGACGCGGCACGAAGGGCCAGAAGTCGCGTGCTGGCGGCGGCATTCCCGCCTGGTTCGAGGGTGGCCAGACCCCTCTCCACATCCGCACCCCCAAGCTGCACGGCTTCAAGAACCGGTTCCGGGTCGAGTACGCCCCGCTCAACCTGGGGCGACTGGCCGAGGCGGCAGCCGGAACCCTGATCACCCCTGACGTCCTGCGTCACGACCAGCTCCTGCGCGACCAGAAGACGAGGCCGATGCCGGTCAAGATCCTGGGCGGCGGCGACGCACCGCGCGGCGTCACGATCCACGCCCACGCCTTCACCCGCTCGGCCCTCGCCAAGCTGGCGGAGGCCGGCAGCACCGCCCAGCTGATCAGTTGGCCCGACGGCGCGCCGATCTCGTTCGAGCCAGAGGCGAAGCCCGAGCCGAAGGCCAGGTCGAAGCGCGCCGCCAAGCCCGCCGCGGACGCGACCGAGGAGGACGCGCCGCCCGAGGACGAAGCACCGGCCGACGAGGACGCACCACCCGCTGTGGAGGCTCCGGCCGCCGAGGAGGAGGCAGAAATCAAGACCGCTGACGAGAGCGAAAGCGAGTCTTGACGTGATCGAGTCCCTGGTCCAGGCCTTCCGCGCCCCGGACATTCGCCGCAAGATCCTCTTCACGCTCGGGATCCTGCTCGTCTTCCGGGCGCTGACGAACGTTCCCGTTCCCAACGTGGACCAGGCGCAGCTGTCGAACCTGTTCGAGTCGAACCAGCTGCTTGGCCTGCTCGATCTCTTCTCCGGCGGCGGCCTGGCGACCGCGTCGATCATCGGGATGGGGGTGAACCCATACATCAACGCCAGCATCATCATGCAGCTGATGCAGGGGGTGATCCCCAGCCTGGGCGAGCTGGCCCGCGAGGGTGAGTACGGTCGGAATCGGCTCAACCAGTACACCCGCCTGCTGACGATCCCGATGGCCTTCGCCCAGGGCTACGGCTTCTCGGTGCTGCTGTCGGCCAACGGCGTCATCCCGCAGAACCCGCTCTTCAGCTTCGAGACCCTGTCCCTCCTGCTCTCGTTCACCGCCGGCACGATCCTGCTGATGTGGCTGGGTGAGCTGATCAGCGAGCGCGGACTCGGCAACGGGATCAGCTTCATCATCTTCGCCGGCATCGTCGGACGGTTGCCGCACCAGGCCGCGCCGGTCGTGACCGGTCCCGACGGGGTGCTGCGCATCATCCCGTTCATCCTGATCGCGATCGTGGTCATCGCCGGCGTCGTCTTCATCAACGAGGGCCAGCGGCGGATCCCGGTCCAGTACGCCAGCCGCGTGCGCGGTCGGAAGATGTACCAGGGCCAGACGCAGTATCTGCCCCTCAAGGTGACGATGGCCGGGGTCATCCCGATCATCTTCGCGATCAGCATTCTCCTCTTCCCGGCGCAGATCGCCCAGTACTTCACCGCCTCGACCATCGACTGGGTCAAGAACGTCGCGAACTTCGTGGTGGCGAACCTGAGCCAGAGCAACCCCGCCGTGTACGGAGTGCTCTACTTCGTGCTGGTGGTCTTCTTCACCTACTTCTACACGGCGTTCCAGTTCCGCCCCGACCAGACAGCCGACTTCCTTCGCAAGAACGGCGGCTTCATCCCGGGCATCCGGCCCGGGAAGCCGACCGAGGAGTTCCTGGCGCGCATCACCAACCGGATCACGCTGGGCGGCGCCCTCTTCCTCGCCACCCTGGCGGTGCTGCCGCTCATCGTCTCAACCGCGATCCCGGGCACGCAGGGGCTGCAGCTGGGTGGCACGAGCGTCCTGATCGTGGTCAGCGTGGTGGTCGAGACGATGAAACAGCTCGAGGCACAGATGCTGATGCGTCACTACGAGGGCTTCATCCGTTGACCGATCGGGGCGGCGTCCCGGCGGCGTCGTCCATGGGGCGTCGGATCCTTCTGCTGGTCGGCTCGGTCGGCGCGGGCAAGGGGACCCAAGCGGCCGCCCTCAGCAGCGAGCTTGGCCTGGCGCACCTCGCCTCTGGCAACCTGTTCCGCCAGGCGCTGCGCGACGGCAGCCCGCTCGGCGAGCAGGCGCGCGCCTACATGGAGCGTGGCGACCTCGTGCCTGACGACATCACCATTCAGATGTTCATGCATGAGCTCTCGCAGCCGGCCGCGGCTCGCGGCGCGATCCTCGACGGCTTCCCGCGCACGGTGGCCCAGGCTCGCGCCCTGGACGCCACGCTCGCGGCGCGCGGAGAGCAGATCGAACGCGTCATCTCGATCGAGGTTCCGGTTGAGGAGCTGGTGGCGCGCGTCGCTGGGCGCCGCGTCTGCCCCGTATGCGGGACGCCGTACCACGTCGACAGCGACCCGCCACGCGTGCCGGGCCGATGCGACAAGGACGGCGCCGAGCTGCAGCAGCGCGACGACGATCGGCCGGAGGTCGTCCGCGCCCGCCTCGAGAAGCAGGTCAAGCCAATGCTCGAGGTGCTCGACTACTACGACCGGAAGGGGATCGTGCAGCACGTAGACGGCAGGCGGCCGATCTCTACCGTGACGGAGGAGATCCTCGAGGGCGTGCGCGCAGGATGGTGACGATCAAGCGTCCCGAGGAGGTCGCTCGCATGCGACATGCGGGGACGATCCTGGCCGATGTCCTGCGCGTGCTCAAGGGCGAGCTGCGTCCCGGCGTCGCGACCGCCGAGCTCGACGTCATCGCGGAGCGGATGATCCGCGATGCCGGGGCGACCCCTTCGTTCCTGGGCTACGGCGGCTCACGCCACACGGTCCCGTTTCCCGGCTCGATCTGCGTCTCGCTCAACGACGAGGTGGTCCACGGCATCCCTTCCACGGACCGTCGCATCGGCGCCGGGGACGTGGTGGGGCTTGACATCGGCTGCATCTGGGACGGTTGGCACGCCGATACCGCGCGCACCTTCGCGGTCGGGCCGATCTCCGAGCGACTCGCGGAGCTGATCGATGCCACGCGGCGCGGCATGGAGGCGGGGATCGCGGCAGCAACCCCGGGAAACCGGCTGGGCGATGTCGGCGCCGCCATCGAGGCAGTCGCTCACGAGCACGGCTACGGCATCGTGCGGCCGTTCGTGGGCCATGGCATCGGCACCGCCATGCACGAGGATCCGCAGGTTCCAAACTACGGACGCCCCGGGACCGGGATGCGGATCGAGGCGGGCATGTGCTTCGCAATCGAGCCGATGTTCAACATGGGCGGTGACGACGTGGCGCTGCTGGACGATGGCTGGACGGTGGTCACCACCGACGGCAGCATCTCCGCCCATTTCGAGGACACCATCGCGGTCACTCCATCGGGCCCGGAGGTGCTCACACGTGCCTGATCCCCGCTCTGATCGGCGTTGTGCTCGGCACCCCGCCTCGTGTATACTCCTCCTTCCATGGTCGCCCCGAGCGGCGGCCTTTCCGTGTGTTCCCAACCCATTTGCAGCTAATCAGCAGTTCGAGGGTGCGTAGCGCTTGGCGAAGAAGGATGCGATCGAGGTCGAGGGCGAGGTTGTACTCCCCTTGCCCAACGCGATGTTCAAGGTGCGACTGGAGAATGGTCACGAGGTTCTCGCCCACATCTCCGGCAAGCTGCGCCAGAACTTCATCCGCATCCTGCCGGGCGACACCGTGCGCGTCGAACTGAGTCCCTATGACCTCACCAGGGGTCGCATCACCTACAGGATGAGATGAAGGTTTCTGCTTCCGTTAAGCCGCGCTGTGAGCGGTGCAAGGTCATCAAGCGCTCCGGCGTCGTCATGGTCATCTGCGTCATCCCCAAGCACAAGCAGCGACAGGGCTAGGCGCGAGTGGCACGCATCGCCGGTGTCGACATTCCCCGCGAGAAGCGGGTGGTCATCTCGCTGACCTATATCCACGGCATCGGTCCAAGTTCATCGCAACAGATCCTGACGGCAGCCAACGTGCCGCAGGCGACCCGCGTCCGCGATCTCACCGAGGAGGAGGTCAACCGCCTCCGCGAGGTGATCGACAAGCGCT
>JBDTMU010000132.1:0-4540 GCA_039934115.1 Chloroflexota bacterium
TGCCGATGCTGGCGTCGCCGTAGGGGACCTCGGCGGGGCTCGAGAGGCGCTGGAAACTGATCTGGCCGATCTTCATGCCGTCGTACAGGGTGATCGGCAGGTTCGCGACATTCGAGAGCTCGAGGGTCAGGTTCCCGTCCCAGCCGGGGTCCACGTAGCCCGCGGTTGAGTGGATGAGCAGACCCAGGCGGCCGAGGCTCGACTTGCCTTCCAACCTGGCCACCAGGTCGTTGGGCAGCCCAACCCGCTCGAAGGTCGAGCCAAGCACGAACTCGCCGGGGTGCAGGATGAACGGATCGTCGCCGCCGATCTCGACCAGCTCGGTCAGCTCAGGCTGATCGGCCCGGACATCGATGAAGGGATAGCGACTGTTGCGGAAGACGCGAAAGCGGCGGTCCAGGTGCAGGTCAACGCTCGACGGCTGCACGGCCTCGGGGATGAACGGGTCGATGACGATCCGGCCGTCGGCGATCTCGGCCCGGATGTCTCGGTCGGAGAGGACCACTAGCTGTCCGCGGGCGTGCGCTGCTTCATCAGCCGGTCGACCTCGCGCTTCAGGGTCGAGATGTCCTCATAGCTGTGATAGACCGATGCGAAGCGGATGTAGGCGAGCTGATCGATGTCGCGCAGCGCCTCGGTCGCCAGGCGACCGACCTCCTTGCTGGTGACCTCTGCCTCGCCCCTCGCTCGCAGTCCGCTCTCGATGTCGTCAACTGCCTGCTCCACGCGCGCCAGGGTCACTGGGCGCTTCTCGAGCGCCCGCATCAGCCCGGCCTGGAGCTTGCCCCGATCGAATTCCTGGCGGCTCCCGTCGCGCTTGAGGACGGTGAGGCGGGCGCCTTCCGGGCGCTCGTAGGTGGTGAACCGATACGAGCACTGCTCGCATTCCCGCCGGCGGCGGATCGTGCCTCCCCCTTCGAGGTCACGCGAGTCGATGACCCGCGTGCTGGACTCGTTGCAGCGTGGACAGAGCATGCAGGTTCCCCGTGCGGACTACACCAGTGGTGGTACCGTCGCGCAAGATACCACAAGATGTGCCCTGCGCCGCAGTGTTCCGCAGGCGATTCCGGCCCTAGCGGGCGCGCCCCAGCCGCGCCGCGACGGTGGCCTCGGCGGGCATCCCCGGCTCCCAGGTCATGAGCGCGGCGACGACCTCCTGCATGCGCAGGCGAGCATGCAGGATGTTCAGGTGGCCTCGCTTCCAGTAGATGAGCGGCTCATCGTCCTCGGGGGGCCGGTACGGCAGACGGGTGATCCCGCATCCTCGCTCGGCAGTGACGATCCCGCGCAGAGCGCGCTCGAGGCTCCCCTCGTACTCGGCATGGAGCCCGTGCAGCTCCTCGGGCGCCAGCATGCCGCGCAGGGATTCAGCGGCGAGGTCCAGCTTCTCCTCGCCGGCCTGCAGGTCGATCAGGGCCTCATCAGGATCCGCATCGCGGCGCCGCAGCGCATCGACCAGGTCGCCCAGCGTTGCGAGCTCGAGATCGATCATGGTGGTCAGCTCGGCGAGATTGCGCCGATAGGCCTGCAGCTCTCGACCGTGCGCCTTGGGGCGCTTTGGTCCGCGTCTGCGGAGCAGTCCCATTGCTGTCAGCGTCCCTTTCGGCGCCGAATCTCGGCGGTCAGCTTCGGGACGATGGTGAACAGATCCCCCACCACGAACAGGTCGGCGAATTCGCCGATTGGAGCGTCCGGATCCTTGTTGATGGCCAGCACGTTCTCGGCGGTCTGCATGCCGACCCGATGCTGGATCGCTCCGCTGATCCCGCACCCGACGTACAGCGCGGGCTTGACGACCTTACCGGTCTGGCCGATCTGGAGCTGATAGGGAACCCAGCCCGCGTCGGCCGCCGCGCGGCTGGCGCCGACCGCCCCGCCCAGCGCCGCCGCCAGCTCCTGCAGCGGTGCGAAGCCGTCGGCGCTGCCGACACCACGTCCTCCGGCAACGATGACGCTCGCCTCCTCGAGATTCGCGACGGCGGCCTCGGCAGGGTGCGACTCGACGATGCGGGCCGCCCCCAGCGCACCAGCCTCGGATGCCGGAGCGGGCGCCACCGCAGCCTTCCCCTTCCCGCCTTCGAGCGGCGTGAACGTGCTCGGCAGGACGAGCACGATCGCCGGCTGCTCGGCCCCGTCGATCGGTTCGCTGACGGTGATGACGGTTCCCTGCAGCGTGGCCTGCTCGGTTCGCACGCGGCCCGCCTCGATGCGGACCGCCCGAACCGGTCCGAAGGCGGGTATCCCGAGCAGGCCGACCAGCGCCGCTGCGAGATCCCGACCATTCGGTGTCGCCGGAGCGAGGAGCGCGACCGGGCTCAGGTCACGGACGGCTGCGGCAGCGGCAGCGCCATGCGTGATGGCGGGCGAGGGGTCATCGCCCAGGACGACAACGCGGGACGCCCCGGCGGCGCCGAGCGCCTCGGCGTCGGCTGCGCCGGGACCGTAGGCGAGGGCAATCGCCGAGCCCTTGCTCTGTCCTGCCAGCTCTGCCGCACCCGCGGCCAGTTCCAGGGCCGCGTGCGTCGGCGAGCCACCGCTGAACTCGGCGAGGAAGGCGACGTCGTTGCTCATCAGATGAGCTTCCTGGCGGCGAGCCAGTCCGCGATGCGCGTAACCGCCTCGTCGGCGCTGACGTTCTCGACCCGCTCGGTCGGCGGCTTTGGTTCCGGCTGGCGTGTCTCGACCACGCGGGTCAGCGCAGACCCGTGCAGGTCGTCGGACGACAGGCCGATATCGGCGAGGCTCCATGTCTCCATCGGCTTGCGCTTGGCGGCCATGATCCCCTTCAGCGACGCGTAGCGCGGCTCCCCGACCTGGTCCGTCACGCTCGCCACCACGGGGAGCGGCGCCTCGACGATGTCGAACCCGTCGGCTGTCAGCCGGCGGACGCGCGCGGACGAACCCTCGATCCGCAGCTCCGACCCGTAGGACAGGAGCGGGACGCCGCGCATGGCGGCCACTGCCCCGGGGACCAGCGATCCTCGGGCGTCGTCGGACGCCATCCCCATCAGCGCCACATCGGGCGCCAACCGGTCGAGTGCCGTCGCCAGGACCCGCGCGGTTGCCCATGCATCGGCTCCGGCGAGGGCCGGATCTGTCACCAGCGTCGCGTCGTCGCCACCCATGGCAAGAGCACGGCGCAGCGCCTCGGCAGCCTGTTCGGGGCCCATCGACAGGAAGCCGACCGACTCGACCGCGCCGGACTCCTGAAGCCGCAGCGCCTGCTCGATGGCGTACTCGTCCAGGGGATTGATGACCGCCTCCGCCGCGGCTCGGTCCAGCCGCAGGTCAGCGGTGTAGCGCTTCTCGGCAGTGGTTGCGGGTACCTGCTTGATGCAGACCACGATCTTCAGGCTGATGGTCGAACTCCCCTGCTACCTGGAAGGCCGGGACACGCCCGCCCGTTGAAGGAGCTGGCGCGCCACGATCATCCGCTGGACCTGCTGCGTTCCCTCGTACAGCTGGGTGATCTTCGCGTCGCGCATCATGCGTTCGACAGGGTACTCGCTCACATAGCCATAACCGCCCAGGACCTGTACCGCATCCGTGGTCACGCGCATCGCCATGTCACCGGCGATCAGCTTGGCCGAACTGGTCCAATACGCCAGGTCGGGGGCGTTGGCGTCCACCGCGGCAGCGGCGGCATAGGTCAGCTGCCTGGCGGCCTCGACCGCGCTGGCCATGTCGGCGAGCATGAACTGGATCCCCTGCAGGTCGACGATCCGTTCCCCGAACTGCTCACGCTGCGCCGCGTAGCGGACGGCGAAGTCGAGCGCACCCTGTGCGATGCCGACTGCCTGCGCGGCGATCGAGAGGCGCGACCGGTCGAGGGTGGCCATCGCCACCGCGAACCCCTCCCCCTCCGCACCAAGCCGGTTGGCGACCGGAACCCGGACGTCGTCGAAGTGCAGCTCGGCAGTGGGCGAGCCCCGGATCCCCATTTTGTGCTCCAGGCGCGGCGCCGAGAAGCCGGGACTATCGGTCTCGACGACGAAGGCGCTCAGCCCCTTGCGCCCCCCGACGTCGGCATCGGTACGGGCGATGATCGTGACGAGGTTGGCGATCGAGCCATGGGTGATGAAGCGCTTGCTGCCGTTGAGAAGATAGTCGTCGCCGTCGCGAGTGGCACGCATCCGGATGCCGGCCACGTCGCTCCCCGCGCCGGCCTCGGTGAGGCCGAATGCCGCCATCCACTCTCCGCTGGCCAGGCGCGGGAGGTACCGCGCCTGCTGCTCCTCGGTCCCAGCAATCATGATCGGCAGGGCGCCGAGCTTCTGCACGATCACGATCAGGCTGGTCGTGGCATCGGCCCGGGCGATCTCCTCGACCACGATCGCCTGCGAGATGTCGTCGAGCTCAGTTCCCCCGAATCTCGCCGGGAAGGCGATGCCCAGCAGATCCTGCTTCGCGAGCAGCTCCTTGAGGTCCCACGGAAATTCGGACGTCGCGTCGATCTCGGCCGCGCGCGGCGCAACACGCTCTTCCGCCAGCTCGCGCACAACGGCGCGCAGCTCATCGTGGTCAGCGGTGGGGCGGTAGG
>JBDTMU010000133.1:0-4507 GCA_039934115.1 Chloroflexota bacterium
CGCTCGTCGAGCTGTCCCTGGGCGAGGCGGCTCGCGGCGCGCCGCAGGCGCGCAAGGGGAGTCGTCATGCGCCTGGCAATCAGGGCGCCCAGCACCATTGACACCACGAGCGCGATGACCCCCGCGAAGATGAGCGTTCCGCGGACGCTGTCGAGCGTCGCCAGGCGGCTGGTGTACGGCTCCGAGACGACGATCGTGAACCTGATCGGTCCAGGAAGGCCGAGCAGGTCCCGCAACGTCTCCGTGACGCCTTGGTCGGCAACGTCCGGATCCGGCCGAAGACCCTGCGAGCGCAGCTCGGCATCGGTGGCGTCGTCGGGCGAGGCCCTCGCGGCAAGCGAGCCGTCGGCGTTGAAGATCGAGACGGTGCCCTGCGCGAGCGTGTCGGCGGCCGTGCGGGCCACGGGGAGGAGGAACTGCGTGTTGCGGAGCTCCGGGGTGCCGAGGACATCCGGCGGGACTCGTGAGGCGGTGTCCTCCATGAGCAGGCCCGTCGCTGCCGCTGCGATCTTGGCGCGGGTCTCGGCCTGGCTCACAAAGAGGCCGGGCAGGATCTGGTTCAGCGTGGCGCCGGAGATGAGCAGGGCGATCAGCGCCACGCTGGCCAGCGCGATCACCAGCCGCACGTTCAGCCGCTGCATCAGGCCGAGCGACCGCGGCTCGCGTGGTCAGTCTTCGCTGAACGCATACCCGACGCCCCTGACCGTCTTGATGAAGCGGGGCTGGGCGGGGTCCGGCTCGATCTTGTCGCGGATGTGGCTGATGTGGACGTTGATCGTCCGCTCGTCGGCCTCCAGGGCCTCGTAGTCGCGCACCAGCTCGAGCAGCTGGGTACGGGTGTAGACACGTCCCGGCTTGGTGGCCATGTGCCGCAGCAGGTCGAATTCGGTCGTCGTCAGGCTGATGCGCTCATTGCCGCGGGTCACCCGCCTCCGTTCGAGGTCGATCACCAGCTCGCCGCGGCGCAGCGTGCGACCGGTCTGCGTGTCGGCCAGCTCGCCATAGGCGCGTCGCAGGAGCGCCTTAATGCGGCTTACCAGCTCCCTGACGCTGAACGGCTTGACGAGGTAGTCATCGGCTCCGATCTCGAGCCCAACCACCTTGTCGACCTCGTCGGCGCGCGCCGTCAGGAACAGGACCGGTGCGCGTGTCTCGCGACGCAGCTGACGGCAGACCTCGAAGCCATCGATCCCCGGCAGCCGCACATCGAGCAGGATCAGGTCCGGAGCGATGTCGGCGAACTGCTTAAGCGCCTCCTCGCCGGTCCCGACGATGGCGGTGCTGTAGCCCTCCTGCTCGAGGGCAACCTGAACGCCGCGCGCAACCGCGGGCTCATCCTCGACGATCATGATCGTGCCGGCCATTCGGTCTGGGATTCTAGACCGATCTCCGATGGGCCTCCTTGCCGCTCGATCGGTGCGCTGGTACGATGCCGCCCCGCACAGCAATGTCGCCACTTTCGTCCGGCCGTGCCCCGGCCGAGCTATTGAGGATCACCTGCACCGATGGACCTGGAGATCGCCGTCAACGCACGCGATGTGTACGGCAAGCAGAACAAGCGCCTGCGGACCACCGGCGTGGTGCCCGGCGTCCTGTTCGGCAAGACGACCGGCTCGATCCCGGTCCAGCTCGATGCCAAGGCACTCGACGTCCTCTACCGCCAGGCCGGCCGCACCAGCGTGGTCAAGGTCGCCGTCGACGGCGGCCAGCCGACGAGCGCGATCATCAAGGGGATCCAGCGCAACCCGCTCACCGGCAAGGCGCTGCATGTGGACTTCTTCGCCGTCGACCTGACCCACGAGATGCTCGCCGACATCCCGCTCACCTTCACCGGCACTTCGCCGGCGGTCGAGCTGGAAGGTGCGATCCTCTTCACGTCGCTTGACCACCTCAAGGTCCGGGGCCTCCCGGGCGACCTGCCCCACGAGATTGACGTTGACCTGTCTCCGCTGGTCGACCTCGAGTCCACGATCCACGTCCGCGACCTGGTGGTCGACAGCAAGGTGACGGTCCTCAACGACCCCGACGACCTGGTCGCCAAGGTCACCCCGCCGCGCGAGGAAGAAGTCATCGAGCCGGTCGTGGTCGAGGGCGAGGAGGGCGCCGAGGGCGCCGAGGGCGAGGGCGAAGAGGGTGCCGAGGGCGAGGGCGAGGGCGCGGGTGCCACCTCGACCGAAGAGGGCAGCGAGAGCTAGCGCTTCGGAGCCGAACTCCGCCTGTAATTCAGCCCTTCCCGCCACGGCCCCGCGTGGCTATAGTCGCAGCGTCCGGCTCGCCTTTCGTGACGAGCGCTCCAGAGGTTTCGGCGCGTCACGTCGCGCTCGCAGCAGGAAGGAGGCGACCCGCGCCCCGCCGGCGCCATCTCGCCCATTCGTAACCTGACCTTCGCCCGCGCAGAGCGTGCCGGCCACGCCCGCGGCTTCGTCCAAAGGAGGAGAGGTTCCAGCATGACGCGATCCCGCGAGGACGTAATCCAGCAGGACGTCAACGACCTGCACCGACTCGGCTATGCCCAGGAGCTGCTCCGCAGCATGGGCGGATTCAGCAACTTCGCGATCAGCTTCAGCATCATCTCGATCCTGACCGGCGCGGTCATCCTGTACGACTACGGACTCGCCTGGGCAGGCACCGCAGCCAGCCTGATCGGGTGGCCGCTCGTCACCATCTTCGTCCTGTGCATCGCAGCATCGATGTCGGAGATCGCCTCTGTCTACCCCACCGCCGGAGGCCTGTACTACTGGGCCAGCCGGATGAAGGGCAAGGCCTGGGGATGGTGGACCGCGTGGTTCAACTTGCTTGGCCAGTTCGCGATCGTGGCGGGGATCGCGTATGCGGCTGCACAGTTCCTCAACGTCTCGATCGTCACGCCGGTGTTGAGCAACCTCGGCATTGACTACACGAACGTGACCGAGCTGATCAAGATCGGTGACGTGCCGATCCTGACCGGCGGCCTCGTCACCATGGGTGTGCTGCTGGCGGTTTGCCTCTTCCTGAATGTGAGAGGCATCAACCTCGTCGCGCTCCTGAACCAGGTGAGCGTCTGGTGGCACATCAGCATTGTCGCTGCGGTCGTCGTATTGGTCACCCTGGCCGGCAAGCCAGACCAATCCGGGATGCACCTGTTCGCGGTGGAGCCGCAGGACACGTTCTGGGGTGCCTGGGCCAACAAGATCCCGTTCCTCGGGATCGACCTCAATTACGGGGCCGCGATCACCTACCCACTCTTCTTCGCGTTCATGTTCTCGCTGTTGCAGGCGAACTGGACCTACACCGGCTACGACGCATCGGCGCACGTGGCTGAAGAGACGGTCAGCGCACGAGTCTCGAGCGCGTGGGGGATCTTCCTGTCGGTGGCCGTCTCGGCGGTGGTCGGCTACATCTTCCTGTTCGTGCTGACCACGCATCTCCCCAACCTCTCGACGCTCTTCCCGACGACTGACGAAGCGGCGGCCTCGCCGAACATCAGCACGTATTACTTCGGGCAGGGTTATGCGGTCTACGAAACGCTGCGCTACAACCTCGACACGATTGGACGGTTGCTCGGCGCCGGGATCGCGATCGCCATGTCGTTCTGCGCGCTCTCCTCGGTCGCTTCGGCCGGCCGCATGCTGTTCGCGTTCAGTCGCGACGATGGCGTTCCCGGGTCAGGGTGGCTGAAGAAGGTGTCCCACCGCTACCGCACGCCGACGAACGCGCTGGTCACCATCGTCGTGGTGGCGTTCCTCTTCACGGTGGCCGCCTTCTACGTTGGGGCGCTCGGCGGGCCTGGCGGTGGTGGCATCGCGATCGTGATCGTGACCGCCATCAGCACGATCTTCCTGTACGCCGCGTACGCGATCCCGATCTTCCTGGGATTGACCACCGATGCATGGAGGAGTGAGCGGGTCTGGAGCCTCGGCCGCTGGTCGAAGCTGGTGGCCGTGGTGGCGCTTCTCTGGATCCTGGTCCTGCTGGTCCTCTTCTCCTTCCCGACCTCCGGAAACATCAGCTGGCCGTTCATGGCACTCGCGGTCATTCTCCTGGTCGTCTACTACTTCGCATGGGCGCGTAGCAGATTCCAGGGACCACGGGCAATGGGCGGCGACGCGGAGCTGACGGAGATCGAGCGCGAGTTCGAGCAGGCTGCCCGGGAAGTCACAACCTGAGGAAGGCGACACCTTCCCGGCGAAATGCGGCGATGGGCCGGTCGGGCAATCCGGCCGGCCCATCGGTTCCTCATCAAGAAAGCGAAAGGGACCTATGGCCAAGGAAAACGACCACCCGAAGCTCGCCGAGCTGAAGGCGATGGTGCGCGATGGGCGGATCGACACGCTGATCGTGGCGCTGACGGACATGCAGGGGCGGCTGATGGGCAAGCGCGTCCAGGGACAGGCCTTCCTGAACGGCGCCATCGACCACGGGGCGCACTTCTGCACCTACCTGCTCGGCACCGACATGGAGATGAACACCCCCGACGGCTTCCAGCTGATGAACTGGGAGACCGGCTATGGCGACTGGATCGCCGATC
>JBDTMU010000134.1:0-4474 GCA_039934115.1 Chloroflexota bacterium
CGGCCACCACCATCGCCTGCACCTGGCCGGTGGTCATGCCGTGCGAGCGCAGGATCGCGATCTCGCGCGCTCGCTCCAGCACGCTCACCCCCAGCGTGTTGACGATTCCCAGCCCGGCGATGACCACCGCCAGCAGCGCGAGCACATCGAAGAGGCCGATCACCCGGTCCAGCGAGCGCTCCAGGTCACTCGAGAGTCCCGCCGCCGTGAGCAGCTCGGCGGAATCGTCCCTCGCTCGCTGTTCGAGGGCCGAGTGGAACGCGGCATCGGGGACGTCCGCCTGCTTCACGAATGCCCATACCTCTGCGCTGTCCACTCCGAAGCGCTCCCGTGCATCGGTCAGGCTGATCAGGAAGGCGCCGTCCGCAGATCGCCCCGGCAGCGTGTAGGCGATGATCCCCGCCACCCTGAAGATCTGGCTCTCGGTACCCGGTTGTGCCAGCGCCACGGTCGATCCGACGCCGAGCTGGTCTCGCGATGCGACCGGCTCGGAGACGAGGATCGCGCCGCCGTCCTGCAGGGCCTGGAATGCCGCCTCTCGTGTGCCGTGGACGAAGATGAGCGAGCCGGTGGCGGAGAAGATGGCCGGATCGATCCCGGCGACCGATGTCTCTCGCTGCTTGTCGCCCGCGCGAACCACGGCCGGGAAGTCGGGAATCGGGGTGACGGCTGCCACGCCGGTCACCGTCTCCAGCTCCGGCTGCTGGGTGTCCATGTTGAGCGGCAACGTGTACCGAATCGCGTAACCGCCAGGCAGCACTGAGCCGATCCATCGCTCGGCCGTGGCGCGCGCGCTGTTGGCGACGACGCCAAGCGTCACCACCGCGCTCAGCGCGATGATGAGGGCGCTGACGGTCAACCCGGTGCGAGCCCGGTCGCGCCCCAGGTTCGCCCGGCCAAGCAGCCCCTCCGCGCCAAAGAACCACTCGAACGGGCGGCCTACAACGCGGCTGAGCGGCTGGAGCAGGAGCGCAGTGAGTGCGGTGCCGGCGAGCAGGATCGCGAGCGCCAACGCAATTCCGGGAACGCCGAAGTCGCCTCGGTCGACGGGGTAGGCCGCAACCCCCAGCAGGACCACCACCAGCTCCAGGATCACGATCCAGCGCAGACGCCCCCAGAGGGTCCGGCCGGGCTGTCGCGAGGGACGCAGAGCGTCCATGGGCGAGACGCGAGCGGCGGCCGCAGCGGGGAATGCCGAAGCCGCGAGCGTGACCGCGATGCCCATGACAAAGGCAACCAGGAGAGCAAGCAGGTTGATCGGCAGGCCCGTCAGCAGCACCGCTCGAGTGCTGCGCAGGAATCCGATGATCAATGCGGCGAAGCCGATGCCCACGGCCAGGCCAAGCACGCTGCCGATGACCGCAACTGCGGCGCCCTGCCGCAGGAAGATGCCCATCACCTGGCGACCGGTGAGGCCCGCGGCCCGCAACAGGCCGATCTCGCGCGTCTGCTCGCTGAGCGTCATGGCCAGGGTGTTGGCGACCAGAAACGAGCCGACGACCAGCGCAACCAGCCCGAACAGGAAGGCGATCCCGGCGAAGCCCTGCTGGGCTCGGCCGAGCTGGATCTGGGTATCCGCCAACCGCTCGACAATGAATGGCTCGGTCATGTCGCTGTTGAGGGCTGCCTCGATGTCCGCGCCGCGGCCCTCCGCCACGACCAGGTCGACGAATGTCACCGGTGCATGCACGTTGAATGCTTCGTCGAGAAAGGCTCGGTTGATGAGGAGGACGTTGCCCTGCTGGAGCGCCCCGACCCCCAGGTCGCCGAGCAGCCCCACGATCCGGGGGTGCGGCATGTCCGGGTTTGCGCCGGTGAAGACCAGCTCATCCCCGACCTCGAGGCCGCGCGCGCTGGCCCAGGCCGCGTTCAGAAGAATGTCCTCGGGGTGGTCGGGGGACAGGAAGGTGCCAGCCTCCAGGTCATAGGTTCGGACGACCTTCTCAGTCTCCGGATCCACGCCGAGGGCGAGCAGGGGGGCGAAGATCTTCTCGTCGGGCCCACCCACGGTGGAGGTGTTGATGCGCCGCTCGGCCACCGGCGCCGCCTCGAGCACACCCGGGATGCGCCGCATCATCTCGACCGTGCGGGGAGTAAAACCGGCCGGGTTGAAGGCTCGGACCCGCAGCTCGGCCTTTCCCAGGATCTCCTGGGCGGCTCGCTCGACCGCCTCGCTGGCGGCCTGGTTGGCGAGCAGCGTCCCCGACACGAGGGCCACGCCCAGGGTGACCCCGATGATGGTCAGCGCGGTGCGGAGGGGCCGCGCGGTGAGGCCACGCCAGGCGAGGGTCGCCAGGCGCATCGGCCTAGAGGCCCAGCGCGGCCAGGCGGGTGATCAGCGGCCGTGCCTCATGGTCGCGACGCCGGCCCAGCTCGATCTCGTCGCGGATCGTGCCGTCGCGCACGACCAGCACCCGGTCGGCATAGGCCGCGGCGCGCGCATCGTGGGTGACCAGCACGATCGTCTGGCCCAGGCGGTCGCACGAGTCCCAGATCAGGTCGAGGATCTCCGTCCCGGTCACGAAGTCGAGGTTCCCGGTCGGCTCATCGGCCAGAAGGATCGCTGGCTCGTTGGCGAGCGCCCGCGCAAGCGCCACGCGCTGCTGCTCTCCCGCGGAGAGCTGGTCGGGTCGGTGCTTGGCCTTGTCGGAGAGCCCCACCAGCTCGAGCAGGGCATCC
Source organism: Chloroflexota bacterium (assembly GCA_039934115.1). Classification (GTDB taxonomy): domain Bacteria; phylum Chloroflexota; class Limnocylindria; order QHBO01; family QHBO01; genus CF-167. The sequence continues at coordinate 2,680 of JBDTMU010000134.1, forward strand.
ACGCGCTCTCGGTGTGTCGCCAGTGAGTCTCCGGCGATCAGGAACGGCAGCGCCACGTTCTCGGCGACATTCAGGAGCGAGATGAGGTTGAAGAACTGGAAGACGAACCCGGTCTTCTCGCGACGGGTGAGGGTCGCCTCTTCGTCGTTGAGCTGGCTGATGTTGATGCCGTCGATCAGGACGTCACCCTCGGAGGGCCGATCGAGGCCGCCGAGCAGGTGGAGCATTGTCGACTTGCCGGAGCCGGAGGACCCCATGATCGCGACGAACTCGCCCTTGGCGACCGAGAGGGAGACGCCTCGCAGAGCGTCGACCGAGCCGTCGCCAAGCGGATAGCGCTTGACGAGGTCGTGCGCTTCGAGAATCACCGACATCCCTCGCAGTCTAGCCCGGCGGCTGCAGCCGCTGCAGGCGCCCCGGGCGCCTCAGCCCAGGAAGAAGCTGAGCAGTGAGCCGATCACCGTCTCGAAGATGCCACGATCGGGGGCGGCGGCGGTCTCGACCCGCATGCTGCGGGCGACGATCGCATGGGACGCTGGCGCCGAATTTCCCTCTGGGCTGAGCGTGGCGAGCATTCTCGCCAGGTTCCGTACCACCTTGGGGGCTGCCGTCGGTTCGGGGGTCGGCGTCGCAGTCTCCACTGGCACCTGTGGCGGTGTGGCGACGGGAACCGGCACCGGCGTCACGACGACCGGCTTCGGTACCACGACGACCGGCTTCGGGGTCGCCGGGGGAGGAGGAGGTGGCGGGGGCGGCGGTGGTGGCGGAGGCGGAGCGGCAGCCTTGAGCTGGATGAACAGCTCGGTGTACATGCGGATGTTGCGGACCTCGCCACCCCACGTCACGCCGTCCGCGCCATAGGCGCCCACGCCTCCGTGGCTCCAGGCCGAGTTCAGGATATTGGCCCGGTGTCCCGAGGAGTTCATGAACCCCTCGTTGATCTTCACCGGCGAGTCGGCATCCGAGAAGCCGTTGTTGTAGCCGATGTTCTCGCCACCCGAGTTCCAGCTCAGGCCGTTGCTGTCGTACCAGTGGTAGACCTGGTATCCAGAGCCAAGGATGGTGTGGTCGAAGTAGTTGCGGTCGACCATGTCCTTGCTGCGCCAGCGCGCGAGGCTGACAAGTGTGCTGTGCTGAGACAGGGGTGGCAGGCCGTTGTTGGTGCGATCGCCGTTGAGCAGCTGCCACAGCGTCGCCTCGGCGGAGGACTGGTCCCAGCCGGTGGTGGGCTGGGGGGTCCAGGCAATCAGCGCGGCCGCCAGGAGGGCGGTCCCGGAGAGGGCGATGGCACGCGCCATGATGCGGCGTGGCTGTCGTCGGGGCGTCTCGGTGAACATGGAAGGAGCGTAGGGGGCGGGAGTCGGAGGGTCTGTAGCGCACACGTCCCGGGGGCGCGGCATGACCTATGGGCCGTCCGGGTACCCCCCGGCACCTAGGACCATGGGTGGTGCGGGCGGGCACCACCCTCATCCCCCAACTCGACCTGGCTAAGATGAACGTTGCCGTTGTGGCTGACTGAACGGGAGACCAAAGATGAGAACTGGTGGCGTTGGAGTGATCGGCGTGATTTTGATCGTCCTGGTGATCCTCTGGATCGTCGGGGTCATCAAGCTCTGAGCGCGAGCAGGGCGAACGAGTGGGGTGGCCTACGGGGGTCGAACCCGTAACCTTCGGATCCACAATCCGATGCTCTGCCGGTTGAGCTAAGGCCACCACAGAACGCGCGCGGAAAGCGGCGGGAGCGGGCCGGATTCTCCCACGCGCTCGCGACGAGCGTCAAACCTAGCGGCGGCTC
>JBDTMU010000135.1:0-4469 GCA_039934115.1 Chloroflexota bacterium
ACGGAGCTGATCTCGGTGCCGACCGGGATCGTCTTCCTCTCCGCCCTCGGGACGATCTGGATGGGGCGTCTTCACTTCAAGGTGCCGATGCTGTGGGTCTTTGGCTTTCTCTGGGCGTTCCTGATCGGGGGGATCACGGGCGTCTTCCTGGCCGATGTCCCAACCGACATCGTGCTCAGCGACACCTATTTCGTGGTCGCCCACTTCCACTACACCATCGTGGGTGGAACGATCTTCGGCCTCTTCGCGGGCACGTACTACTGGTACCCCAAGATCACCGGCCGGATGTACAGCGAGCGGCTCGGCCGGCTCCATTTCTGGTGGTTCACGCTGGCCTTCAATGCGACCTTTCTACCGATGTTCTGGCTCGGGATCGAGGGGATGCGCCGCCGCGTGGCCGATTACCCCGCCGGGCTGGGCACGGTGAACCTGTTCGTCAGCATTGCGGCCTTCAACATCTTCCTCTCGATGGCGGTCTTCGTCTTCAACATGGCCTGGTCATGGCGGCGCGGCCCGAAGGCCGCCGACAACCCGTGGCGCGCCCAGACCCTGGAGTGGCAGGTTTCATCGCCCCCACCGATCCAGAACTTCGAGCACATCCCGACGGTCAGCGCCGGACCCTACGAATACGGCGGTGGGGTTGGCGTCCCGGCGGAAGGGCGAGCGGCCCCATGACGGCGCACGCCGTTAGGACGGACCAGCACGAACACCTCGACCATATGGGCTTTGGCGAGCAGGATCCCCACGAGGCCCGCAGCAACATGTTGCTCGGCGTCAAGCTCGGGATCCTCTCCGAGGTGACGCTCTTCGGAGCACTCTTCGCCGCGTACTTCGTGATCCGCTCGGAGAGCCCTGGCTGGCCACCGGTGCCAGGCATGGAGCGGCCTGAGCTGCTGCTGCCCGGTCTCAACACGCTGCTTCTCGTCTCGTCGAGCGGAACCATGCAATGGGCGGTCCGCGCGGCTCGCGGCGGAGACCGAGCACGCATCCTGCGCTGGCTCGGGTTGACGCTGCTGCTGGGCGGGACCTTCCTGCTGGTCCAGGCGTACGAATTCGCGACCAATGGCTTCGGCCTGGATGCAGGGACCTTCGGATCGACGTTCTACATCCTCACCGGCTTTCACGGTGCCCACGTGCTGGCCGGCCTGGGACTGATTGCGATCGTCGCCAACCGAGCGCGTCGGGGACTCATCTCAGCCGAGCGGCATACTGCAGTGGAGGCGGCCAGCTACTACTGGCATTTCGTCGACGTTGTGTGGCTCTTCCTCTTCTCGACTCTGTACGTGCTCTAGCAGCCGTCAGCGCAGGATCGCGTCCAGCGCGGCGGTGAGCTCGTCGGGGTACGCCATCCCCTCGAACTTGGCGACGACCTTTCCATCGGCGTCCACCACGAACACGTAGGGCTCGGTCGGAAGGCCCCACTCCACCACGGCCCTGACCGGTTGCGGATGGCCGAGCACGTCGAGCTCGGGCTGCGTTCCTCCATCGGTCACCTGCAGCAGGTACGGCTCGACGTGGATGAAGTTCACCCGCCCGGCGTAGTCCGGCGCAACCTGCCTGACGAGGTCAAGCGCCGGGCCGCAGGTTCCGCTGGTACAGAAGAGGGGAGTGGCGAAGACGAGCACGAATGGCTTGCCGGCCGCGATGGCGTCCTTGACCGAGAGGGCGTAGAAGGCGGGATCGGGGTCCGTGTCGGTCGAGATCGCCTTGATTGCGGCCGGATCGGTCGCTGTCAGGGTGTCGGAGGGAGGCGCATCGGCCCCGATGGCCGGCGTCTCCGTCGTCTCGCGCACCGAGAAGATCGCGCGAGCCGTTCGATCCGGCTCCCCCGCCTCGTGCCCGGTGACCTCGATCCCCCAATTGCCGGCACGGGCGAAATCGGCGGAGGAGGTGTAGATCGCCTTCGCGTCCGGAATCAGCCACCGAAAGGTGCCATCGACCTGGCTGACTGGCGTGTCGGTACTGGCGTCCAGGTCGAAGAAGCGCTCCTCGACCGTGACTGCCGGAGCGGCGAGCGAACGGCCGTCACCGTCCTGCAGGGTGATCAACACGCGGCTGTGGCCGGTGCCGAGCTCGGCCGAGACGATGACCGGAATGAAATCGCCGTTGGTCACGACGGTGCCGCTTCCCGGCCAGCCGGGGTATTGCCCCGCCTCCGACGGTGCGAGGCTAGCTCCTGGACCTGAACAGGCGACCAGGACGAGACCGATGGCGGCGACGGCCGCCCATAGACGACGGCTAGTTGCGTTCAAGTGAGGCTCGCTCGACATCGTGGGCGGCTCGCTCCCGGGTCCTGCGACTTCGCTTTTCATCGGCCCTCAACCAGGCTTCAACGGCGAGAACCAGCGCGCCCAGCAGGATGACGTCGCCGAGCCCCCACATGACGATGCCGGCGAGTTGCTGGTCGGTGAGCGGATCCGGTCCCCAGGTCCTGCCGAGGGACGCGTAGTGAGGGTACAGGATGGCCGGCGCGAAGTAGATCGCAAGCCCAACCGCAGTGTTGAACGGCATCTGAGCCGCGAGATAGGCCATCCGACCGATGGGGCTCAGTCTCCAGCGGAGCGGGTCGGCCGCGATCACGGGCCACCAGAAGAGCACGCCCGCCACGAGGTAGAGCAGATGCTCTGCCGAATGGAGTGCTTCGTTCTCGAGCGCGGCATTGAAGAGCGGGCTGAAGTGGGTGAGCCACATGACGACGGCGAAGAAGCTCCAGCCGACCGGCGGCCAGGAGATTGCCCTGACCGGCCACGAGTGGAGGACGGGGAGAAGGATCGAGCGCCGAACCTTCACGCTGACGGCGCGGAGGGCGAGCGTCACCGGCGCACCGAACGCCAGCAGGGGAGGGGCGACCATCGCCAGCAGCAGGTGCTGGACCATATGCACGGTGAACAGGCTCTCGGCGTAGACGTCGACTGCGGAGACGAGGGCGAGCCCGATGGTGGCCACGCCCGCCAGCCAGGCCGCGATCCGCCATTGTCGGACGCGGTTGGCCGGGTGGGCCCGATCGACGATCCACACCGCGGCCAGGTAGAGAGCGGTAGCCAGCACGATCCCGATCCATGGCAGCGGATCGCCTGACCAGGTCGAGAGGATCGTTCCCAGGCCCGGCTCGCGAAGCATCCCTCATGATCGCCGATTTCGGGCGGTCGCTCGGGTTGACGCCCATTACCCCGGGCCGCACACTCAGCCTCCATCCATCATCCGCCCCCGCCGTCGAGCATGCCGCAGACCACCATCTACGTCGCGCCCCGGCTCGCCGGGACGCTCGGGACCATCCCTCCGGCGGTCGCCACCGTCGAGCTGGCGCGCCTCTTTGGTCGGAGCGCCGCGCTCGCCGGCGTCTCGTTGACGGTTGAGATTGGTCGGACCGTTGCGCTGCTGGGACCAAACGGGGCGGGCAAGACGACCCTGTTGCGGATCCTGGCCACCGCCATCCGTCCCTCGTACGGAACACTCGCGATTGACGGCATCGATGCATTGCGCGAGCCAGAGCTTGTGCGGGGGCGCGTCGTGTACCTCTCGCATGCCACCGCGCATTACGACGACCTGACCGCGCAGGAGAACCTCGGGTTCGCGGCCACGATGTTCGGCTGGGGTGACCGGGAGGGCGGCGAAGTGTCGCGCGAGGCCCTGGCAACGGTCGGCCTGGAAGCCGTTGCCGGTCTGCGCGTGCGCACGTTCTCGGCGGGGATGCGCAAGCGCCTGGCCCTGGCCCGGGTCCTCGTCGCGCGGCCGTCGCTGCTGCTGCTGGATGAGCCGCACGCGGCCCTGGACGGGGACGGGATGGCCCTCGTGGATCGGCTCGTCGGCCTCTGGAACGAGGCGGGAGTAACGGTGATGGTCGCCTCGCACCAGGCAGAGCGCGTGACGAGCATGGCGGACGCAACCGTGCGACTCGAGGGCGGGCTGCTGGCCGAGGTGAGTGGTGAGGGGGTCAGCGCGGGACCGGTCGGGGCGAGGCAGCGACCGCGCATGGCTGTCGCCGGGATGGACCGATGAACGACGTGCGTCGGGGCCTGGCGGTGGCCATCGCGATCGCCCGCAAGGACGCCATCTCGGAGTTGCGCGGCCGCCAGGCGGCGGGCTCGACCCTCTTCTTCGCCGCGCTGGTGCTCCTCCTCTTCGGTTTCGCCCTGGGACCTGACTCGCGACGCCTGGCCGACGCGGCGCCAGGCCTGCTCTGGCTTGCGATCGTCTTCGGCGGGCTGCTCACCATGGCCCGCCTGCACCAGCTCGAGGCCGATGACGGAGCCTTCGAGCAGCTCGCCCTGTACCCGGTCGACCGCCGCGCGATCTACGCCGGCAAGGCGCTGGCCGGGGCGGCGGCGATGCTCGTGCTCGGGGGCCTCCTGCTGCCGGTCGTCGCGATCCTGTACGCGATCCCGATCGGTGCGGCCTGGCTGCCGCTCCTCGTCGCCGTGATGCTGGGCGCCATCGGCTTCGCGGCGATCGGCACCGCCTACGCGGGC
>JBDTMU010000136.1:0-4435 GCA_039934115.1 Chloroflexota bacterium
ACGCCATCGCCAAGTACCGCGGCGGGCTCTTCCGCTCGTGGCTGCTGCGGATCACGGCCAACGCCAGCTACGACATCCTGCGTCGCGCCCAGCGCAAGCCGACCACGACGCTCCCGGACGCCGAGGAGGGAGAGGCCGAGCTGCCCGACGGGTCAGCCGCCGATCCAGAGGCAGAGGCGGGCCGCTCGGAGCTGTATCGATACCTGGACGCCGCCCTGCGGCTGCTGCCGCAGGACCAGCGCACCGCGGTGGTGCTGTGCGACGTGTACGGGATGGACTACGGCGAGGTGGCCGAAGCGACCGAGTCCGCGCTTGGGACCGTCAAGTCGCGGATCCACCGCGGGCGCCTTCGCCTCCGTGAGCTGATGGCCGAGCACCGGGAACTCTTCCTGATCGAGAGGCGTCTGGACCGATGACCATGCAGAACAGCCCTCATCCCGACGACGAGCGGCTTGCCGCCTATGCCGGCGGCGATTCCGACGCCCTCGCCGACTCGGGGCTCGGCTCGCACGTCACGGCGTGCGACCGCTGCCGGCCGCTGGTCGACGAGCTCTCGCTCCTGCGCTCCGCCCTCGCCGAGCTTCCAGACCTTGCGCCGTCGCGCCCCCTGCGCCTCATTCCTCCCGTCTGGGATGCGGGCACCCCCGCCGCCGGCCCCCGCTCGTGGCTGCGCCGCCTGACAGCGCCGGCGATGGCCACCGGGGCCGCACTGGTCCTGGTTGGAGCGGTCGGAGTGGGAACGTCAGGCCTCACTGATCTCCTTGGCAAGGCAGCCAGCATCGGTGCTGCGCAGGAGGCCACTGCCTCGGATCGCGAGGTTGCGCCCATCTCCGGCGCTGATTCGGCGTCGCTCGTACCGAGCGACATGCGCGGCAGCGCCGGCTCCCCAAGCTCCGTCGCGCCACAGACCATGGGCTCGGGCACGCCGGCGTCGCCGAAGGCCATCGTGGACGATGCCGGCGGTACGAATTACACGAGGAACGATTCCTCGCCGGACCAGCCGTGGCTGACCCTGCTCATCGCCGGCGTTGGCCTGTTCGGGGTCTCGACCGTCCTGCGCTTCTCGCTTGCGCCCGGCGCCTCCCACCCAAGCAAGCGATGAGGGACCCGCGGCCGAATTCCTCACCGGCCGCGATCCAGCCCTAGCGATGGCCCCCGAGCTCGCAGATGACGGGTCGATCCCCTGACCACGACGCGGCCACTCGTAACAGGTCGGTGATGCCGTTGACCACCTGGTCAGTCAACTGAGCTGTTGAGTGGCAGATCTGCCTCAAGGGATGGCCATGAGGGACATTCAGTGGTCCCTGTGACCACCGGGTGGCCAATGGCCCTCAAGCGCGGCGGTCAACCGAGTGCGCCTAGAGCTAGGCGAGCTTTCCGACCACCACCGCGATCGCCAGCAGCGTCAGGAAGACCGCCGCCACGATCAGCGCCGCCCAGCCGGAGTCGCGGAAGGTGCGCGGACCGCTCTCCAATGGCGTCGGCCGGCGCGTGGGGGGCAGCTGGACCTCGCCCGGCTGACGAATGGTGCGAGGCGCTGCGCGGGTCTCGGCATCGGTCGCGCGCCAGGTCGCCCATGTGCGAGTGGTCGTGGGCTGCGAGGGACGGATCGGCCGGCGCGATGCGGCCCAATGTCCACTGCTCGGCGTGCCGGCGGTGGGGTGGCCGGAGTCGTATTCCGCGCGTCGCGCGCTCGACGACAGCATGCGCCAGGCCTCGTTGATCTGCCGCATGTGGTTCGCCGTCTCCTCGTCCGGGTGCAGGTCGGGATGGAAGCGCTTCGCCAGGCGCCGATGGGCACCCGCGACCTGCTGCTGGGTGGCGTCACGAGGGATCCCCAGCACCGCGTAAGGATCGGTTGATGGCACGGTCGGCACGGAGCGGATTTTAGGCGAGGCCCCGGAGCTCCGGGCAAGGTTCCCGGGTGAGGTCGAGGGATGCCCCCCATCGGTCTAGACTCCGATGATGGCCGACCGCCGACCGATCCTGATGCTCATCGACGGGCCGAGCATCGTGTATCGGGCCTATTTCGCGATGATGCAGACGCCCCTGACGACGTCAGACGGCATGCTCGTGACCGGGATCTTCGGCTTCCTGAATATCGTCCTGCGCGGGATGCAGGACCTGAAGCCGGACTACGCCATCGTCAGCTTCGACCTGGGCAAGCCCCAGTTCCGCTTCGACGCGTACCCCGACTACAAGGCCGGTCGCCCATCGATGCCCGATGACCTGCGCGCCCAGTTCCCGATCGTCCGCGAGCTGGTGACGATGATGGGGATGCCGATCCGCGAGCTGGAGGGCTACGAGGCCGATGACGTCATCGGCACCCTGGCCCTGGAGGCAGCTGCCGCGGGAGTGGACACCTACATGGTCTCGGGCGACCTGGATGGGCTGCAGCTCGTCAACGACCACATCCGGCTCTTCACGACCCGGATGGGGGTCGCCAACACGGTGGTCTACGACGAGGCCCGGGTCTTCGAGCGCTATGGCCTGCGCCCGGACCAGATGCTCGACTACAAGGCGCTCAAGGGGGACACCTCGGACAACATCCCGGGTGTGCCCGGCGTCGGGGAGAAGACCGCCGTCTCCCTCCTCCAGCAGTTCGGCTCGCTCGATGCCCTGTACGAGCACCTCGACGAGGTGAAGGGCAAGCTCCGCGAGCGGCTGGCCGAGCATCGCGAGTCCGCCTTCCTGTCCCGGAAGGTGGGCCGGATCGTGACCGACCTGCCGGTGCCCCTGGACCTCGAGTCGGCGCGCACCGGCCGTTACGACCGCCGCGCGGTGGCGCAGCGCCTGCGCGAGCTCGAGTTCCGCTCGCTGATCGACCGCCTGCCGCCGTCGAGCATCGCGCCGACGGGGCATGACGCGCCGGAGCGCGACACGAAGGGCGGCCTCCAGCTGTCGCTCGACCTGCTGGGCGGGGGCGGGGCTGGGCAGGCGGCGGCCAGCGAGGCAGCCGCCGGAACGCCCTCGCGCGTGGCGCCGGACCCACTCGTGGATCCCGGCGGCGCAATCGAGCATGTCGATCCGCGCATTCCGCGCAGCGAGGCGGATCGGGTCGAGCTCGAGGCCTGGCTGGCGGCACACGGGGACGCGGTTGGCCTGGGTTGGGCGGCCGGGCCGGGGCGCACCCACGACCGGGCCCTGCTCGGGATCGCGATGGCCGGGGCCGATGGGTCGTGCTGGTATCTGCCCCTCGACCCTGACCCCGGGGAGGAGGCTCCGTGGCTGCCCCAGTGGTTCGCGCGCGAGGATCGGACGCTGATCGGGCACGACCTGAAGCAGGTGATGGTATTCCTGGCCAAGTCCGGGATCACGCTGCGCGGCCCGGTTTTCGACACCCTGGTCGCCTCCTACATGCTCAATCCGGCCCTGCGCGCCCAGACCCTCGACGACCTGGCAGCCAATCGGTATGGCACCGAGTTGCCACCCCGACCGGTCAGCGGGGAGTCCGGCGCGGAGGAGGCGGTGGTTGCCCGGCGCGCGGCTGGCGAGGGGCTGATCTCCCTGCTCCTCAAGCCGTCGCTCGAAGCCGAGATGGCCGATGCCGGGCTGATGGCCCTCTTCAGCGAAGTCGAGATGCCCCTCCTTCCGGTGCTGGCCGACATGGAGCTGGCGGGCGTGGCGATCGATCGAGCGGCCCTGGCCGCGATGGCCGAGGAGTTCGGGGAGCGGCTCGCCTCGCTCGAGGCGCGGATCTATGAGCTTGTCGGCCACCCGTTCAACATCGGCTCACCCAAGCAGCTCGAGCAGATCCTGTTCCACGAGCTGGAGCTGCCCGCCACCAAGAAGACGCGCACCGGGTTCTCGACCGATGCATCGGTCCTCGAGGAGCTGCGCGACAGGCATGAGGTGGTCGGGCTGATCCTGGAGCACCGCCAGGTGGCCAAGCTGAAGTCCACCTACGTCGACTCGCTGCCGCTGCTGGCCGATGGCGAGGGCCGCGTGCACACCACCTACTCGCAGGCAGTGGCCGCGACCGGCAGGCTGTCGAGCACCGATCCGAATCTCCAGAACATTCCCGTTCGAACCGCGCTCGGCCGCCGCATTCGCGGTGCCTTCGTGGCGCCCCCCGGAAAGCTCCTGCTTGGTGCCGATTACTCGCAGCAGGAGCTGCGCATCCTCGCCCACGTCTCCGGCGACGAGGGCCTGAAGGCGGACTTCGCCGCGCACAACGACGTCCATCTGGCGGCGGCAGCACGCGTCCTGGGGCTGACGCCCGAGCAGGTTGGCCCGCGGGAGCGCAGCGTGGCGAAGATGATCAACTACGGCATCGCCTACGGGCTGTCGGGCTTTGGCCTGGCGCAGCGCCTGCGCATTCCGCAGGAGGAGGCGGACCGCTACATCGCCGACTATTACGCCGCCTACCCGGGGATCCGCCGCTACACGGTCGAGATGCGGATCCTGGCTCGCGACCAGGGCTTCGTCAGCACCC
>JBDTMU010000137.1:0-4322 GCA_039934115.1 Chloroflexota bacterium
CGACCAGGCGGCGAATCGCCTCGAGCGTCTGGGCCGATGGCTCGGGCAGCCGCGTAATGGTGGCCGCGCGGCGCATCGGCCAGGCGGTGCCGGCATCCACGGTCTCGTCGTCCACCCCCGCATGCAGCCCCGCCAGCTCCATCTCGCCGTCCGGGCCGAAGTGGTAGACCCCCAGCTGGGTGACCACGGCCGTCGGCCCGGCGCCGGCCCAGGGTGGGCGCTCACCGCTGCCGTCGGGCCGGCGCTGTCCCGGGGAGGTGACGAAATCGACCGGCTCGACGAAGCTGCGCCTCGACTGGTTCATGACGACGACCACGCGCTGCGCGTTGAGGGCGATCTCACAGGCTCCACCCGAGCCGGGCAGCCGCACGCTGGGACTCTCATACGGGCCGATGACGGTCGTGTTCAGGTTGCCCCAGCGGTCGATCTGCGCCGCGCCCAGCATGCCGACCTCGATCCTGCCCCCTTGCAGGAAGCCGCCGAACAGGTCGCGCATGCTCATGGTCGCCGCCGCCCCCGACACGAGCGCCGGGTCGCCGATGCTGTCCGGCAGGCGCGTGGGTCGCGCACCGACCACGCCGGACTCGTAGATCAGCTCGAGGTCGGGCGCCACGGACTGGCGTGCGAGGTTGGCGGCGGCGTTCGGCAGCCCGATCCCAACGAACACGGTCCGCACCCCTGCCAGCTCCGCAGCAGCAGCCGCGATCATCAGCTCGTCGGGCGTAGCCGCGCTCACCGATAGCTCCCGTAGTCGACGCTTCCCGACGGGCGCGGGTCGGGGCGCAGCTTGTCGACCCTGGCGGCCCCCAGCCGCTCGACATAGGCGGCCCTCCCGTCGAGGCCCCGCACCCACTCGTTGAGCCAGGCCTCGAGCCGGGCGGGATCGCGGCTGACCGGGTCCCAGTCGCGGTAGAAGCCATTGTCCCGGTCGTAGTGGCCCTGCGCGAAGGAGGGATGCGCTCCGAACGGCTCGACGCACACGGCATCGACCACGGTCCCCGGCAGCAGGGTGCGATCCGGGTCGTCGCGAACGACCGATGAATCGACCAGCTCCTCGACCACTGCGATGACCCGTCGCGCGGCGAGGGCCGCCTCGCCCTGCACGCCGACGATCCCCCAGGCCTGGACATTGCCTTCGGCATCGGCGCGTTGGGCGTGGATGATCGTGACGTCCGGGTTCAGCGGCGGGACCACGGAGATCTCCTCGCCGTCATACGGTGAGGAGACCCGCCGGATCTGGGGATTGGCCGCGGCAAGGTCGCTGCCGTCATACGAGCGCAGCGGGAAGAAGGGGAGGCGGCTGGCCCCGGCGGCGTAGCGGGCCACCATGCCGTGGTGGCTGTACTCCTCGATCTCGAGCTGGCCCGCCTCGATCGCGCGGCGGATCGCGTGCAGGGAGCCGACGCCGGGATTGCCGAGCCACGAGAAGACCAGCTTCGCCGCGCAGCCCGCCGCCACCATCTGGTCGTAGACGAGGTCGGGCGTCAGCCGCGCCAGGGTGAGATCGCGCCGGCCCTGGCGAATCACCTCATGCGCCGCCGCAAAGCTGATCAGGTGCGTGAAGCCCTCGATCGCCAGCGTGTCGCCGTCGTGGACGTTGGCGGCGATCGCCTCGCGCAGGCTGACGACCTTGGAGGTCATCCCGTCCAGGCTAGCCGCCGGTCTCGTTGATCCCCTTGACCGGCGTTGCCGCGGCGTCGATTGCCTCGCCGAAGAGGCGGATCGCCGTGTCGACGGCGGCCTCGTCCACGATCAGCGGCGGACATAGCCGGATTGTCGCCTCGCCACATTCCAGCAACAGCAGGCCGCGCTCGAAGGCCGCCAGCTCAACCGCGTTGGCGGCCTGGTGCGTGGCGAACTCCACCCCCAGCATCAGCCCAACGCCCCGGATGTCGCGGACGCCATCGTGCTGGCCGGCGACCTGCTCGAGACCAGCGCGCAGCCGGGCACCCATCCGGGCGGCGTTCTCCATCAGCCCGCCCTCGATCAGGTCCATGGTCGCCTTACCGGCCGCGGCGCAGACGGGATTGCCGGCGAAGGTGGAGCCGTGGGCGCCGGCCGGCCAGGTCATGACCGAGTCGCGGGCGATGAAGGCGCCCAGCGGCATCCCCGAGGCGATCCCCTTCGCGGTGGTGACGATGTCCGGCTCGACCCCGGAGTGCTGGATCGCCCACCAGCGACCGGTGCGGCCCATGCCGGACTGCACCTCGTCGGCGACCAGCAGGATCCCGTGCTCGTCGCACAGCTCGCGCAGCGCACGCAGGAACGATGCAGGCGCCGGGAAGTAGCCTCCCTCGCCCTGGATCGGCTCGATCACGATGGCGGCCACGTCATCGGGCGCGATCAGCCGGCCGAGGATGCTCTTGCGCAGCACCTCTAGCTCGGCGCTGCCGTCGCCTCCGGACCCCTCTTTCCAGCTGCGGATGCGGGGGAAGGGAGCGTGGTAAACCATCGGCAGCAGGGGACCGAAGCCGGCTCGCTGCTTGATCTTGCTGTTGGTGAGCGACAGGGAGCCCATGGTGCGACCGTGGAAGGCGCCCTCGAAGGCGATCAGCCCGGGTCGATGGGTGTGGTGCCGCGCCAGCTTGATGGCTCCCTCGACCGCCTCGGTGCCCGAGTTGCTGAGAAAGACCCGCGCTCGCTCCTCGAACGGGGCGATGCGTGCCAGGTGCTCGGTGAGCTCGAGGTAGCGTGGCTCGTAGAAGTCGGTCGCGGCGATGTGGATCAGCCGATCCGCCTGCGCCTTGATCGCCTCGACCACCTTGGGGTGGCGATGGCCGGTCGAGCAGACCGCGATGCCGGCCGCGAAGTCGAGGAAGCGGTTGCCGTCGACGTCGGTGACGACGTATCCGTCGCCCGTCTCGGCGACGAGTGGGTAGGCGCGGGTCAGACTCGGGCTGACGACGGCGTCATCTCGGGCGATGAGCGCCTGGGCACGCGGTCCCGGCAGCTCTGTGACGATGTGCGGCGCTGTCAAGCGGGCAGCCGCCGAGGGAGTGGTCTCGAGCGTCATCGGTACCAAAACTCCGACCGGAGCGGCGCGTCCTGCCCGCGCCCCTGGCTAGGTGGGTCCGTATCGTATCAGCCCGCCTCAGGCGTGCCGTACCGCTTTCGTCGCCTCGCCGATCAGCCCAGGCCCCGCATAGACCAGCCCGGTCCACAGCTGGACGAGGTCGGCGCCGGCTGCGATCAGCATCGCGGCGTCCTGGCCGGAGCCGATCCCCCCGGAGGCGATGATCGCCAGCCGATTCCCGACAAGGCTCCGGGCGCGGCGCACGAGGCCGCGGGTCCCGGTCAGGAGCGGGGCGCCAGAAAGGCCCCCGGCCTCCGCAGCGAGCTCACCGGGGGCGGCCAATCGATCCCTGGAAACGGTCGTGTTGGCCAGGATCAGTCCCTTTGCGCGGGTGGCCAGCACCGCCTCCAGGACCGCCTCCATCTCGCCGGGGAGCATGTCCGGGGCGAGCTTGACGAAGATGGGGCGAACAGGGCCGAGCCGCTGACCGGCATCCGCCAGCGCGTCGAGCAGCGCGCGCAGGTGCTTCGGTGTCTGCAGGTCCCGCAGGCCCGCCGTGTTGGGAGAGGAGACGTTGACCACGAGGTAATCGGCATGGGGGGTGAGTCGCTGCTGGACGGCGAGGTAGTCGCGAATCGTGTCCTCGGCCGCGGTCTTCGCGTTGCGGCCGATGTTGACCCCCACCAGGAAGTCAGGCGGCAGCCGCTTACGGGCGGCGATCAGGTGGCGGGCAACCGCCTGCGCCCCGGCATTGTTGAAGCCCATCCGATTGATGAGGGCCCCATCCTCTGGAAGCCTGAAGAGGCGCGGCCGGCGATTCCCGGCCTGGGGGAGCGGAGTGACGGTGCCGATCTCGGCAAAGCCCAGGCCCAGGGCGGCCCAGCCGCGCAGCGCGACGGCGTCCTTGTCGAAGCCGGCGCCGAGACCCACCCGGCTTCGGAAGCGAAGCCCAGCCACCTCGACCGCGGCTCCCTCGAGCAAGGCACCCCCCGCCAGCCCAGCCATCGACCGTCCGAGTCCGCTGCTGCCGGCCAGGCGCAGCGCCCGCAGGCTGAAGCGATGGATCTCCTCGGAATCGAATCGGAAGAGGAGCGGACGGATCGCGCGATAGGCGATGCGCCGCCAGCGCATCAGTCGTCGTGAGCGCGGGGGAAGGCCATCTCGACCGGACGCAGGTCCGGGAGCGGTTCGTCATCGGCCTCGGGCTCGACGCCCGGCGCGCCCATGAACTCGTGCCAGACCTCCGTGCCGGCTGCCGGCGGATCGTCGAGCTCCTTGAGCGCCACGATCCCCTCGAAGCGGATCACGC
>JBDTMU010000138.1:0-4291 GCA_039934115.1 Chloroflexota bacterium
GTGGCTGTGGTGGCTCCCCGAGGTGGCGCTCATCGTCGCGGGAGCGCTGCTCATCACCCGAGGCGATCGCCAGGTGCCAGCACCGCATCTCTTTGAAAACGCCGCGACACACGTCCGCGACCCTGGGGTGATCGGGAGCTCCATCCTGCGGGCCACCGCGATCGGCCCCATCCCGATCCAGTCGCTGATCGGGTTCGGCGCGGGGTTGGTGATCACCGGCTTCGGCTTGCCCGTGGCGGCCCGGGTCGGCCTGCCGTGGCCCGTGGGCTTGATTGCAGGGACGGTGCTCTTTGCCGTCATCGGGGTGGAGCTCAACTACCTCGCGATTCCGCGCCGGGTACGGAAGGCATGGGAAGGCTTCGCGGTCGTTGGCAATCCCGCGACCAAGCGATGGTTTGCCCTTGTCGGGACCCCGGTGCCGACGACGTTGCCACGGATCCGTCGGTGGCTGGAACGCGACCCAGAGCGCCCGGAGACCCGCTGGGCGCGCGCCGAGGGCCTGCTCCTCATCGGTGACCTGGCCGAGTCGCGTGCCGTCGTCGAGCGCATGCCCATCGACACGCCATCGGATCGATTCGAGCAGCAAGCGCTGTTTGCGTACCTCGACTGGATCGAGGGCGGCGATCCAGACTTCGACGCTCTGCGCGACGAGGCCGAGACCATCGGCGAGCCAGGCTCGGCGGAGCGCATCGCGGCGCGCGGTCAAGCGGTTCTCGCCGTCGCTCGCGACCGGGCTGCCTCGGGGGGCGACTGGATGGCACCGCTGATTGCACTGCGTGACGAGGCGGGGCCGGCAGCCGCCGGTCTCCTGCGCGAGGACCTGCGGCGGGTCGCGTACCCGTGGTACCTGCTGTACGGGCTGGTCGTGTCGAGCGTCACGCTGCTCGCCAGCGGGCAGATCGGGTAGCCGCTAGCGGACCGAGGCGGCCACCTCGGCGAGAGCGATCTCGCGCTGCTCGCTTGCCTCGAGGTCGCGCAGGATCACCCTCTCGGATGGCAGCACCGGATCGACCAGGATCGCGTAGCGCGCCCCGAGCTTCGCGGCAGTCTCCAATTGCCTCCCCAGCTTGCGCGAGCTGCCGTCGACCCTGACCCGTAGGCCGGCACCTCGCAGGGCCTCCGCGACCTTCAGCCGTGGAGCCATCGCATCCGGGTCGGCCCCGACCACCACCAGCAGAGGCGCGCCTGCGGCGGCCGGCACTCCCTGTTCCGCCACGGCCAGCACCGTGCGGTCGATCCCGATCCCGAAGCCGATCCCCGGCGTTGGAGAGCCGCCCAGGAGCTCAGCCAGTCCGTCGTAGCGGCCACCGCCGCCGAGCGCCTGCTGCTGCCCGCGACGCCCGGCAACGTAGAACTCGAAGGTGGTCCGCGTGTAGTAGTCGAGGCCCCGGACGATGCGGTTGTCGATCTCGTAGCGCAGCCCCAGGTCGTCGAGGAGTGCCTGCACCGCTTCGAAATGCGCCCGGCACGGATCGCACAGGTGGTCCAGTGCCCTGGGAGCGCCAGCCGCGAGTTCGGGATCGAGGTCCTTGCCGTCCAGGACGCGCAGCGGGTTCACGCGCAGCCGCCTGCGCGAGTCATCGGTCAGGCGGTCATCGTGGGCACCGAAATATTCGACCAGGGCGGCTCGGTAACCGGGGCGGCAGGTCGCGTCGCCGATCGAATTGACGTAGGCGACGACGTCGCCAACCCCCACATCGGCGAAGAAGCGGTGGCCGAGCTCGATGATCTCGGCGTCGACCATCGGTCCGGGATCACCGATCACCTCGACGTCCCACTGCACGAACTGCCGGAAGCGGCCGGCCTGCGGGCGGTCGTAGCGGAACATGGGGCCGATCATCCACAGGCGCTGCGGACCTGGACGTACGTGCATGCCGTGCTCCAGATAGGCCCGGACGATGCCAGCCGTTGGCTCTGGACGGAGCGCCCACTCCGCGCGCTCCTCCTCGCTTCCGGCCGCCCCACTGACGCGGAACATCTCCTTCTCGACGGCGTCGGACGACTCGCCAAGCCCGCGGCTGAACAGCTCGATTCGCTCGAAGAGCGGCGTCTCGATGCGATCGAAGGCGTACCGGCTGCTCAGGTCCCGGGCGATCTCCTCAACACGGCTCCATGCAGGGCCGTCCTCTGGCAGCAGGTCGCGCGTGCCGCGCGGTGCCGAGATGAGGCGGGACATGGCGCGAGTCTACGGGCCTGCGCTAGCCTGCGCCGGTGATGAGGACCGATCGGACACGGACGATCCTGATACTGCTCACGCTCCTCGCCCTGCTGGTGGCCGGGCTTGCGATCCGCCTCGCCCTCCTTGACGCTGAGGGCCACTACGGCGACGCGGTGGTCATCGGTCGCTGGGCCGACAACATGGCGACGTACGGCCCACGGGACTTCTACCAGCACGACGGGGCCATCTATCCGGCGCTGCTGTATGCCTACTGGCCGATCGGCGTGCTGCTTGACGGGGCGGCCCAGGCACGTGCCATCAAGGGTCTCTCGATCCCGTTCGACCTGGCCATCGCGGTCGTGGTCTACCTGGCCGCACGCGGCATGATCGGGCCGGCCCGGGCGCTCGTCGCTCCTGCGCTCTACCTCTTCAACCCGGCCGTCCTGCTGGCGGGACCGGTGTGGGGACAGATCGACGCCGCTGGGACACTCGCCTATCTCCTCACGCTGTTGGCCGTGGCTGGCCGTCGCTTCGCGTGGGCGGGTGCCCTCGCCGTCATCTCACTGCTCATCAAGCCCCAGTTCGGTCTCGTGCTCCTCCTGGTCGCCGTTGCCACCATCCAGCGCTGGCGGGCGACGCACGACTTCTCGCCAGGCATCCGCGCAGTGCTGGGCGGAGCAGCCGCCTACGTCGTCGTCGCCCTGCCGCTGCGCCTCGATCCGATCTCGTACCTCGGGCGCGTCGTCGGCGCGGGGAGCTTCAAGGAAATGACGTCGGCCAACGCAGCGAATATCTGGGGCCTTTTCGTCGGCTACGAGCAGCCCGATGGCGGTCTGGTGTATGTGGGCGCCGCCCTCCTGCTGCTGGGCCTGGCTGCAGCCCTGCTGCCGTTGCTGCGCCGCCAGGACCTGCCGATGATCCTGGCCGTCGGCGCGCTCGTCATCTTTGCCTTCTATTTCCTGCCGACGCGCGTGCACGAGCGCTACCTGTTCCCGGCGATGGCTGTCCTGGCGCCCCTGGCCGCCGCCAACTGGAGCGTCCTGGTGGCGTACCTCCTCCTGACCGCAGGCTTTGCCGCCTCGATGCTCTACGCTCTGGTTGAGACCACGCCGTTCACGTTCTGGCCGTGGCTCGAGAACCTGGTGACGTTGCCGGTCGCCCGCATCTGGATCTCGCTGACGCTGGTCGCTACGGCCGCGACCCTGGTCGTGCTGCTGTTGCAGTCTGGGGTCAGGTCAAGGCCGATGGTCGAGCGCGGGTAGGCGACTCCGCGTTCTGTCGTAATCGTTCGTGCATTCGTGCAGTCGTGCTGCACGAACGGCCTTGACACCGGCGACCCAGCGCGCAAGCCGCGAATTCTCCAGCTCCCCTAGCGCGCCTCGCGGCTGACGCTTGTCACGTCGCGCAGCCGCTCGATGCGGGTCAGCACCTTGGAGAGCTGCTGCAACGACGTGACCTTGAGCGTGGCGGTGATCGTGGCCGTGCCATCGGGGTGCGTGCCAATCGAGGCCGCCACGATGTTCACCTTGTCCTCGGCCACAACGTTGGTGATCTCGTTGAGGAGCCCCGGCCGATCGACCGCCAGGATCCGGATGGTGATCGGGTAGGTCTGCAGGTCGACCGCCTCCCAGTCCACGTCGATCAGGCGCTCGATGTCGCGTTCCGACAGAACCGACCGACAGTTGGAGCGGTGCACGGTGACGCCTCTGCCGCGCGTCACGTAGCCGGTGATCGGGTCGCCGGGGATCGGTGAGCAGCACTTGGCGAAGCGCACCAGCAGGTCGCCCACGCCCTTGACCCGGATCCCGCTCGCGGAGGGGACGCCGGAGGGCGGCGCCACCTCGGGGAGGGCGATCGCCGCGTCGTCGTGGATCTCGAGCTTGCCGACCACGCTCGCCGGCGAGACGGCGCCATAGCCGATGGCCGCGTAGAAGTCGTCCAGCTCTTTGTAGTGCGCGTGCGCGGCCAGCTCGAGGAGCTTGTCAGCATCGATGCTGACCAGCGTCTCATGCGCCAGGCGGCGCAGCTCCCGATCGAGGATCTCCTTGCCCTGGGCGATGTTCTCGTCGCGCTGCTGCCGCTTGAACCAGGCGCGGATCTTCTCGCGGGCCTGGTTGGTGCGGACGATGTTCA
>JBDTMU010000139.1:0-4282 GCA_039934115.1 Chloroflexota bacterium
CCCGGACCCGCACGAAGCCGCCCTGCTTGGCGCCGGCCAGGAGCTTCTCGTGCTCGCCCTTGCGGTCGCGCACCAGGGGAGCCAGCAGCATCAGCCGCGTCCCGTCGGGGAGCTCGTAGAGCTGGTCGATGATCTGCTCCACCGTCTGGCGCGCGATCTCGCGGCCGCAGATCGGGCAGTGCATGCGACCGATCCGGGCGAAGAGGAGGCGCAGGTAGTCGTACACCTCGGTCACGGTGCCGACCGTGGAGCGTGGGTTCCGGCTCGAGCCCTTCTGGTCGATGCTGATCGCCGGGCTCAGCCCGTCGATCTGGTCGACGTCCGGCTTCTCCATCTGCCCCAGGAACTGGCGGGCGTAGGCGCTCAGCGACTCGACGTAGCGTCGCTGTCCCTCTGCGTAGATGGTGTCGAAGGCAAGGCTGCTCTTGCCGCTTCCCGAGAGCCCGGTGATCACGATCAACCGGTCGCGGGGCATCTCCACGTCGAGGTTCTTGAGGTTGTGTTCGCGCGCGCCGCGCACGACGATCCGGTCGGAGGGCATCGGGTCGATGATATCAGACCGATGTGAACGCCTGTTCTGTTCAGCTTACCGGAGCAGACCGTCGTAGGTGCTGACGGCGAACGTGTTCCTGCAGCGATCCACCCGATCGGGGATGCAGCTGGCCGCGGTGGCATCGTCGAAATGACCGCTGAAGACGAGCTGCTGGAGCCGCAGGTTCGCCCCGCCCGGCTGCGCCCGGGAAGGGAAGGGCCGGCCGTCGGGGGCCGCCAGCCGCAACCCGTCGCGCTCCAGCTGCGCCTGGGTCACCTCCTCGCTCGGCTGCTGGCTGAGGAGCACCCGTAGCGGGCAATCGCGCTGGAGCCAGGCGACCGAGGCATCCACTCCCCCGTCGTCGCCGACGCATTCGCCCGCCAGCTCGGCGTACCAGCCCACGATCCGCAGCTCGGCGTTGCCATGCCGTACGGCAGGGTCGGGCTGCGCCAGGATCACGCCGACCGGGTACTCGGTCAGCTCCGGCCGCGGCTCCCCGAGCGAGCCGACCACCAGCATCAGAAAGACGAACGCGCCCAGGGCAGCCACCAGCGCCATGCCGATCCGGGTCTCGCGGTTCACGGCGGCTCGCCGAGCGCCTGCCAGCGAGCCGCCAGCAGCTCGATCCCCCGTCGCCAGAGCTCGACGCGCGCCGGGTCGTTCAGCCAGGTGGACGCCCCCGACGGATGGGGCAGGGCGATGACCGATGCGCCCGGCGCAGCCTCCCAGGCGAGCTCCCTGCCGACTAGGTCGTCCAGCCGAGCGCTGGCGCCGAAGGCGTGCCGATGCGCCAGGCCTCCGACCAGCGCGATGAGCCGCGGGGCGACGAGGCGCACCTCGCCCTCGAGGTACGGCGACCAGCGCAGCACCTCGGCCCGTGACGGCGGCGAATCGACCGAGGATCCCGGCCGGCGCCCCGGATAGCACTTCCCGACCGAGGTCACGTACCAGCGCGAGCGAAAGTCGTCGACGCTGACGCCGGCCAGCCCCAGCCAGCCTGCCAGCCGCCGCCCGGCGTCATGCGCGAACGGCAGGCCCGTCTCGATCTCGCGCCACCCCGGAGCCTGGCCGATCAGCATCGCCAGCTCGCTCCCATCGCCCGAGAGGACCGGCGACGACCCGCCCTCGCAGAGGGGCATGGCGTCCTGCAGCGCGCGAAGCTCGGTTCCGTCCGCGGCTCGGCGCGGCTCCGGGATCGGCCAGTCGCCGGCATGCCGGACCCGCTTCGGGCCGGTCGGTGCGATCAGCTGGCCGCTCCCGCCAGTTGCTCGGCGAGGCGCAGGTCGTCGGCGATCGCCAGCCGGACCGCGCGACGCACGCCGTCGGCCGTGGCACCTGCGCTCTCCAGCGCCGCGGTCAGCGCGTCCCGTGCCTGGTACACGCGATCGACCGGGTCACCGCTGAGCTTCGGTGGCTCGCCGCCAAGCTGGGCAGCCAGGAGGAGGTCCTGCCGTGCGATCCGCTTGAGGGCACCCTTCGGTGCCTCGCCGGCCCCGTCGAGTCGGTCCGCGAGGAGCTCGCGGGCTAGCTCCAGCCAGTGCAGGTAGCGCGCGAACTCGTCGTCGCCCGGTGGCAGGTCGTCGAGGCTGAATGCGGCACGCTTGCCGCCCGCGGCCGCCGCGCGCTCCACCTCATACCAGTTGTCGCCCACGAAGGTGGGTGCCTCCTCGCCGGCGGCACGGAGCCAGTCCACGAAGCGCGCCACCCTGCGCGGCATCTCGTTCGTGGCCTCGGTGTCGGAAGCGGCAAAGACGGCGCACCCGGGCAGCTCGGCCGCGTAGGCAGCCACGGTTGCCCCGTCATCGATCCCCGTCTCGACGAAGATGGCGTGGGGCATGGTGCCGGCCATGGCTCGCCTCTACGGCCTGCGACGGCGAGGTGGCCGGCGGCGCGACCCGGCGGCGATGATGTTCGGGCGTGCCGCCGTGCTGAAGACCTCGCGCGGCGCTCGCCGCGGCTCGCCGCCGAACTCCCCCGCCTCGGCGGCCGCAGCGTAGACGTCGGCGGGGATGCTCCCCGGTGCGGCAGCGAGCTCCTCGCGCAGCCGGCGCAGCTGCAGGATCTCGTCGCGCAGTGCCGCGGCGCGCTCGAACTCCAGGTTGCGGGCCGCCTCCTTCATCTGGGCCTCGAGCCGGCCCATCATCGCTGCCAGCTCCTCGGGCTCCTTGCCGGCCACGTCCAGCTCGGCGCGCTCCTCGGCGACGCGGCGCAGGCCAGAGTTGATGTCGCGGATCTCCTTGATGATCGTCTCGGGCACGATCCCGTGCTCCGTGTTGTAGGCGACCTGTCGCTCACGTCGGCGGGTCGTCTCCTCGATCGCGGCGCGCATCGAATCGGTCTCGCGATCGGCATACATGATCACCCGGCCACCGATATTTCGAGCCGCACGGCCGATGACCTGGATCAGCGAGCCGCCCGAGCGCAGGAAGCCCTCCTTGTCCGCGTCCAGGATGGCAACCAGCGTCACCTCCGGCAGGTCGAGCCCCTCGCGCAGCAGGTTGATGCCGACCAGGACGTCGTACACCCCCAGCCGCAGGTCGCGCAGGATCTCGACCCGCTCCAGCGTGTCGACCTCGCTGTGCAGCCACTGCACCTTGATCCCCAGCTCGGCCAGGTAGTCGGCCAGGTCCTCGGCCATCTTCTTGGTGAGGGTGGTGACCAGCGCCCGCTCGCCGCGCGCCACAGTCTCGCGAATCTCGGCCAGCAGGTCATCGATCTGCCCCGACGTCGGCCGCACCGTGATCTGCGGATCGATCACGCCCGTGGGCCGGATGAACTGCTCGGCGACCCGTTCCGCCCGCTCCTTCTCGTACGGCCCGGGCGTGGCGCTCATGTAGATCACCTGGTTCAGGTGGTCCTCCCACTCCTCGAAGGTGAGCGGCCGGTTGTCGAGCGCTGACGGCAGGCGGAACCCGAAGTCGACCAGGATCTCCTTGCGGGTCCGATCGTTCTTGTACATGCCGTGCACCTGCGGGACGCTGATATGACTCTCGTCCACGATCAGCAGGAAGTCGGTCGGGAAGTAGTCGATCAGGGTCCACGGCCGGCTCCCCTGCTCACGCCCCGCCAGGTGCCGGCTGTAGTTCTCGATGCCGGAGCAGTAGCCGACCTCGCGCATCATCTCCAGGTCGAAATCGGTCCGCTGCTTGAGTCGGGCGGCCTCGAGGTCGCGGCCCTCACTCGACAGCCAGGCCACGCGCTCCTCCATCTCGGCCTCGATCTTGGTGATCGCCACCAGGAGCTTGTCGCGAGGCGTCACGTAGTGGGACGCCGGGTAGAAGTTGACCTCCTTCCGCTCCGCCAGCACCTCGCCGGTGAGAGAGTCGACCTCGACGATCTTCTCCACCTCGTCACCGAACATGTCGACCCGGACGATGTACTCGCCATGCGGTGGCTGGACCTCCAACACGTCGCCGCGCACCCGGAAGCGGGAGCGCGCCATGGCGGCGTCATTACGCTGGTATTGCAGGTCGACCAGGTGCCGCAGGATCCCGTCGCGGCGGTAGTGGCCGCCAACCTTGAGGTTGATGACCGTCGCCCCGTAGTCGACCGGCGCGCCGAGGCCGTAGATGCAGGAAACGGACGCCACGATGATCACGTCGCGCCGCTCGAAGAGGGCGCGCGTGGCGTTATGCCGCAGCCGATCGATCTCGTCGTTTCGTGACGAGTCCTTTTCGATATACGTATCCGACCGCGGCAGGTAGGCCTCCGGCTGGAAGTAGTCGTAGTAGCTGACGAAGTACTCGACCG
>JBDTMU010000140.1:0-4250 GCA_039934115.1 Chloroflexota bacterium
GGGCCCAGTACTGGAGAAAGACGTTCACCGGCTTGCCGAGCGCCGCAGCTCCTGCTGTCAGCACGGCCGCCGCTTGGAGTTTGTCGTCGGTCCCAGAGAACAGGATCAGGTTCAGGGGCTCATCCATCGCACGGTCACCTCGGAATTGAGCGGTTGGAGAGTGAGATCGGCATCGGCGCCGCAGCAGGCGAAGCCAGGCCGGATGCCGCCGTCGCGCCCGTGGCAATCTCGCCGAGACGAGTTAGGCGTCGTTCGAGAACGGCTCGCATGAGGCCGCAGGCGACCATCACGTCCGCGTCTGCCAGGCGGTAGCGAACCTCACGACCCGTGCGCTCGGCCTCGACGATGCCCGCGCCACGCAGCACCGCGAGATGCTGCGACACGTTCGGCTGGCTCGCCCCGACGGCCTTGGCCAGACGGCCGACCTCGATCGGACCCGTGGCCAGCGCGTGGAGGATCTCGATGCGTCGCGGGCTGGCGAGCGTCTTGAGAACCTCGGCCTGGAGGATCGTGATCTGGTCCATGGCCATGACTATCGACATATGCGCACGCGCCGATGAGTGCCGGCCGGCCCGTCCGCAGGTGACTCAGGTCACAACCTTGTCTGGGTTGGACGGGCGCTAGGGACCGATCGAAGACCTCGGGCCCATGACTGGCCGCCGCAGGATGACGTCGGGAAGCCGGCCGCGGTGTACTCGCCGCGGGGACACTATTCAGTCCGAGCGAGTGGCCGGGGCCCGCACCAATTGGACGGGCGGCACCGCTGGGCGCGAACTGGGTGTCGAGACCGAAGCATTCATCGCGTCAGCCAAGAGCCTCTGGAACGGCAGAGCGCCAAGTCGCTCGAACACCACGCCGACCTCCTCGACAGCCGCGCGGGCCGCAGGTTCCGACGAGCCCAGCATCGTGATCAGATTGAGTCCACATACAGCCGCCTCGAAGTGGAGCCCGAGCTCCCGCCACCGACGGATCGCGTCGGCGAAGCCGGCGAGCGCTTGTGGGCGGCGCCCGTCCAAGGCCGCTTGCGCTGCCTCGGCCTCGCTGCGGGTCGCGCCAGGTACCCGCCCCGGCAGGGCAGCGAGCACGGCAAGCGCATCCGTCAGGGCCTGGCGGTCGCCGATCCAGGCCGCGGCACGCGTGGCAGTCTGCAATGCCGAGCTGTCGGGCGCGTTGTTCGTCTGATACGAGCGGCGCGCGAGGTCGAGCGCCGTCCGGCTGTCGCCCTGCGCGAGTGCCACGACCGCATGAACCTCGTCGACCGAGGCCTGCGCCTGGACCTCGGTCATGTCCGCCACGCGGTCGGTGAGCGATTGAATCTCATCGCTGACGTCGACCCCCCGCAGGCCTCGGATCTCGGCGAGACGCAACCTCGAGGCAGTATCGCTCTCAAGCTGAACGGCGTCTTCCAATTCGGCCAGCAGCCAGTCCCAGTCGCCGACGCGGATCGCCAGCTCACCCGCGTTGCTGAGCATGTAGAAGACGCGCATGCCCAGGTGGCGCGTCAGCTCCACGCCCTCGCGCGCTACGCGATATGCGAGCTGCGGGTCCTCGCCGGCGGCCGCGTAACTGAGATTCACGCGCGCACGAAGCCCCACGTCGGCGAGGCCGTAGGTTGTGCTGGCCTCCAGCGCCCCGACGAGGGTCACGATGGCCTCCCGCAGGCGTCCCATGCCGGCAAGCGCGGGGCCGCGCGTGACGAGAAGCGCAATGGTCTCGCGGGGCAGCTCCAGGCGCTCCGCGGTCGGCAGGATCTCGTCCACGATCTTCACGGCGTCGTCACTGCGTCCGAGCAGCAAGTACGCTCGCGCCAGTTCTGACGCGAGCCGGACGTACTCGGGTGTTTCGACGAGGTCGCGGTACTCGTCAAGCGCCGGTTCGAGCATTGCCGCGCATTCGGCGATGCGTCCGTTGGCGCTGATAGCGAGCGAGTTCCCGGTGATGGCCTCCATGAGCGCACGGCGGTCCCCGGTCACCTGCGCCAACGCCAGCCACCGAGCCATGTGCGCGATCGGCTCCTCGATCAGCCCGGCGTGCAGGCCGGCGTCGCCGGCCGCCGCGTGCAGCTGCGCCTCGTCCGCAGGATCGGTCGTCACCTCGAGTGCCTGCTCCAGGAAGCGGGTCGCCTGCAGGAACGAGCCCAGCGATCGGGCCCGTTCCGCCGCTCCACGCAGCGCCACCCGCGCCTGGGCAGCGACCGCTTCGCCTTCGGGCCCTTCCGGCTGCGCCTTGAACGCCGCCAGGTAGTGCTCAGCCAATGCACCCGCGATTCCCTCGTCGTCGAAAGCTTCGAAATAGCGCGCCGCAGCGAGGTGCAACCGCCGCCGATCACGCTTGGCCAGCGTCCCATAGGCCACTTCACGGATGAGGCCCTGCACGAATAGGTAGTGACCTTGTTCGGGCGATCGCGGGTCGGCCTCCAGCGACAGCATCTCGCGGCGTACCAACCCGCGCAGGCGCGCAACGACCTCATCCACCGGCTGACCACTGACGGCCGTCGCGGCATCGATGCTGAACGTCTTGCCGATGACCGATGCCGCCTGGAGCAGCGACCGATCCGCCGGCTCGAGCCCGTCGAGACGGGAGGCGATGAGGGCATGTAACGAGGCGGGCACAGACAGCTCCGAGAGGTCCCCCGTCGGGCGATAGGTCCCGTCCTGCAGCGTGACGAGGCCATCGCTTAGGAGCATGCGCACCGTCTCGACGGCATACAGCGGAATGCCCTCTGCCCTCTCCAGGACGCGCTCAACGACCGGTGCGGGCAAGCCCGGTACGAGTCCCGCAAGCAGCTCGCGCATCAGTTCGGGCTCGAGCGGCTCCAGCACAAGCGAAGTGAAGTTGCGTCGCCCGGCCCCCCAGTCGCTGCGCCTATCGAGGAGCTCGGGACGCGCCAGGCTGATGAGGTAGATCGGCCGGTCGCGCGACCACTCGAGGATGTGGTCGATGAAGTCGAGCAGGCCGTCATCGGCCCATTGCAGGTCTTCGAAGACAAGGACCACCACGCCGTGCTCGGCAACGCGCTCGAAGAAGAGACGCCAGGCCGCGAACAGGGACTCGCGATCGGGTCGCTCATCGGCCTCGGTCGCCTCAAGGCCAAGCAGCTGGAGCATGCGGGGCTCCATCCAGCCGCGCTCCGTTTCGTCGGGCACCCATTCAGCGAGCATGTCGACCAGCTTCGACCGGGCTGCAGCCGGATCCTCCGACTCGTTGATTCCTGCGCGGCCACGGACCATCTCGGCCAACGCCCAGAAGCTGATTCCTTCGCCATAGGCTGGTGAGCGGCCCTGGTGCCAGTAGACGACCTCCGTCAAGCCGTCCATGTAGTTCTGGAACTCCCAGACGAGGCGGCTCTTGCCGATGCCGCCCTGGCCGATGATGGAGACGAGCCGTGGGCGACGCTCGGCGCCGGTTGCGGTGTGGAAGTCCTTCAGCATTCTCAGCTCGGGGGCGCGGCCAACGAAAGGCGCCTCGAGCTGCTCATTCCGCCCCGCCCCGCCGCGGCGCGCCACCACCCGGAGAGCACGGTATGCAGGCACGGGCGCTGCTTTGCCCTTGAGGAAGTGGTCGCCCGCCGGCTCGAAAGCCACAGCCCCAGAGGCGGCCTGCATCGTGGCCTCTCCCACCAGGACGGTACCTGGCGGAGCAACCGACTGGAGGCGCGAGGCGGTGTTGACGAGGTCGCCGGCCACCATCCCCTGGTTTGCGGCGCCAAGGTTGACGGCCGCCTCGCCGGTGAGGACGCCCGCCCGAAGCAGCAGATCCGCGTCGATCTCCTGACCGAGAGCCTGCACCGCAGCGACGAGGTCAAGAGCGGAGCGAACGGCGCGCTCGGCATCGTCCTCGAACGCCGTGGGCGCTCCCCATACGGCCATGACGGCGTCACCGATGAACTTCTCCACCGTCCCGCCATATGAGCCGATGATCTGCGTCGCGGTTTCGAAGTACCGGCTCAGGAGGTCGCGAACCGCCTCAGCATCACGCGACTCGGAGATCGTCGTAAACCCGACGAGGTCGGCGAACAGGACGGAGACGAGGCGGCGCTCAGAGGTGGGTGCCTCTCTGTCCTCGCTGGCAGCCGCCGACCCGGTCGCACGCAGGTCCGTCCCGCACTCGCCACAGAACTTCACGCCTGGCGCGTTCGATGCGCCGCATGCCGGGCACGACGCGGCGAGGGACGTTCCACATTCCCGGCAGAATTTCCTGTCGAGCTCGTTGGCAGTCCCGCAGGACGGGCAGTTCACGCTGATCTCCTC
>JBDTMU010000141.1:0-4224 GCA_039934115.1 Chloroflexota bacterium
ATCGGCCCGGTCACGGTCGAGAAGATCGTCGCGGCGCGGGCCGAGCAGCCGTTCAGCTCCCTCGAGGAGATGGTGACCCGCAAGGTCCTGACCAACGCCCAGTTGGACAAGATCCGCGACCTCGTCGGCCTCGGCTGAGGCGCAGTCCCACCGCCCGATGGCGACCCGTCTTGCGCTCCCGGGCGCGCTCGCCGGCGTCGTGCTCGGGATCGTGGCGGCAGATGCCGACGCCGCGTTCCTGACGCTTGGCGCGGCCGTGCTCACGGTCGTTGCGATGGTATTCGTGCTATTGCCGCGCTCTGCCAGCATCGCGATCGCCTGCGCCGCACTGGCTGTCGGATTGCTGCTCGGCTGCTGGCGGGGCGCCGCCATCGCCCTGCCGTCCGGTCCTGGGAGTATCTCCGACCTGATCGACCGTGGCGAGATCCAGCTGGTCGGCACGGTGCTTGACGATCCCCGCCCCGGTGGATCGACGCAGCAGGTCGTCCTGGACGAGTTGGTGGGCAGGGCTGATGGCCGGACCCACCCGGTGCGCGGCCGGCTCCTCGCGACCCTGCCTCGCATCATGCCTCTCGCCGTCGGACAGCGGGTGGCAGCAGTTGGTGTCATCGAGGCACCAGCCACGTTCGATGGCTTTGACTATCCGGCCTTCCTCGCCCGCCAGGGAATCGGTGGCCTGCTTCGCACCCGAGAAGCCCGTGTGCTCGAAGGGCCGGCGCGGACTGGTCCGGCAGAGATCGCGGCCGCCGCGCGCAGGTGGCTGCTCGATGGCCTGCACGAGATGGTGCCCGAGCCGGAAGCCGCACTCGGCGCCGGAATCCTGCTTGGGGTAAGAAGCAGCATCGCGCCCGAGATCTCGGACGACTTCGCTGTGGCGGGACTGACGCATGTCGTCGCAATCTCCGGTTGGAACATCGCGATCGTGGCGGCGATCGTCGCTTCCCTGATGCGCCCGCTCGAGCGACGCCGGGGCGGAAGGTGGCTCGCTCCCGCCGTAGCCGGCGTCACGATCGCCGGCTACGTGGTGCTCACCGGCGGATCTCCTTCGGTCGTGCGGGCGGCACTGATGGCGGGAGCCATGATGATTGCTCGTTTCGGCGGGTCGCGAGCCCACGCGGCGTCGGCGCTGGGGCTGGCCGCCATTGTCATGCTCCTTGTTGCGCCAGCGGTTCTCTGGGACGTCGGCTTCCAGCTGTCCGCCCTGGCGACCGCCGGGTTGATCCTGTTCGCAGGCTCGATCGAGAGGCGCCTGGCTGCATGGCCGGCCTGGTTGCGGGAACCCATCGCGCTGACGCTCGCCGCCCAGCTCACCACGCTGCCGGTGGTGGTCGGCAGCTTCGGGCGGCTCTCACTTGTCGCGCCCGCCGCCAACGTCGGGGTTGTGCCTCTGGTTCCACTGGTGATGCTGACGTGCGCGATCGCAGCGCCGCTCGGCGCTCTCACGTCGGCGCTGCAGGTAGGGGTGCTGACGGACGGCATCCGTTGGGCGGCTGGTGGAAGCGCCTGGCTACTGCTGCACGCGATGATCCTGGCCGGGCACGTCGCCGCATCGGTCCCGCTGGCAGCCATGCCGGTGGCGGCACCCGCATGGCTGGCGGTTGCCTGGTACCCCGCGCTGGGGTTGGCCTGGCGTCGCTCCACGCGGCGATCCCTGCTCGAATCTGCTCCGCGCGACGAACTGCTGCCACTCAATCCGTCCAGCCCGCGGTCGTCTGTGCGCGACGCGCTGGCCGCCATCCTGTCCCACTGCCAGGTCCTGGCGCATCCGGTGGTGGGAATCGCCGCCGCTGGAGTGTTGCTGATCGCACTGACCGCGGCGAGCCTGCCGGATGGCCAGCTCCATCTGATCGCGCTGGATGTGGGACAGGGCGATGCGATGCTGGTCATGACGCCGTCTGGTTCCACCATGCTGATCGATGGCGGCCCGGATCCAGATCTCCTGCTCCGTCGCCTGGGCGAGCGGCTGCCCTGGTGGCATCGGCGCATTGACATCCTCATCCTGACGCACCCACACCAGGATCACGTCGCAGGCCTCGTGGCGGCCCTGGAGCGATACGACGTCGGCCTGATCCTCGATACGGGTCGCGACTACGCGAACCCAACCTATCCCAGGTTCCTGGCGCTGGCGCGCTCCGAGCCGGGAGGGCGGCTGGTCATGGCACGCACCGGCCAGCGTCTGCGCCTCGATGCGAAGACCATGCTCACCCTGCTGTATCCCACCCCGGATGATGTCGCGGCCCCCCTCCCGGAGGGAGACATCAACAATGCGTCGGTGGTCGGGCTCCTCCGCTTCGGCGGCTTCACGGCCCTGCTCACCGGGGACGCACACATTCCAGTTGAGGACATGCTGGCCGATCGCGGCCTGTTGACGACGATCGACGTGCTGAAGGTCGGGCATCATGGCTCGCACTCCAGCACCGGCCCCCTCCTGCTGGGTGCCACCAATCCTCGCGTCGCCATCATCTCTTGCGGGATCGGCAACGCCTTTGGACACCCGCACCAGGTGACCCTCGACCACCTGCAGGCCGTTCCGGGCCTGCGCCTGCACCGAACCGATCTCGAGGGCAGCATCGAGGTCATCACCGATGGTCTTCGCTACCAGGTGCGCAGCCCACTGGGCAGCGATCCGTGGCGCTCGGTGGTCGCGGCACCGATGTCGGTCGAGCGGCCGGCGCGTAGCATCGGTGCATGGCCCTACCCACCCCCGTCGAGGCAGAGCTGCTGCTTGCCTCCTTCGACCTCCCGGACGGGATCGTTGCCCATTCTCGAGGTGTCAGCCTCGTCGCAGCCGAGGGGGCGCGCCTCCTCGCGGCTGCCGGGGCCGAGGTCGATCCGCACGTCGTCGCGCTCGCCGCCCTGCTGCATGACGTCGACAAGCTGACGACCCGCGACGCTGCGGAGCAGCACGGGCTCGTCGCCGCCCGATGGATGGCCGAGCGCGGGTTCCCCGAGCTGGCGGAGCCGATTGCGTCGCACCCGATCGGCTGCCTGCTCGATCCGTCGCGGTCCCCGCGAGGCTGGGCCTCGGTTGCGGTGGCCGTGGCCGACCGGCATGTGGCGCAGGCGTTCGTCTCGATCGATGAGCGGATCGACGACCAGGCGCGCCGCTACCCCGACTTCCGCGCGAGCCTCGACGCTGCCCGGGCGCCCGCGCATGCCATGCAGGCTGACCTGGCGGGGGCGGCCGGCCTTACCGTTGACGAGCTCGACGCGCGCCTCCGAGCCGCATGGGATGAGGGGCAGGCCGGATGACGCTCCTGTTCGTCCATGGCGACGACGATTTCGGGATCGACCAGTCGATGACCACCTTTGCGGCGCGGGTGGATGTCGCGGAGCGCACCGATATCACGCCGGAGCGGAGTCCCGACGAGGCTGCCATCGACCGTGCCCGGCTCGAGTCGGCGACGGTCGGGATGTTCGGCGCGCACCTGGTGGTGCTGCACCAGCCAATCTTCGCGGCCGGGCGATCGAACGCGGCAAGCGACAGGCTGCTCGCCCTCGTCACGGAGCTGCCGGAGGGCGCCGCCCTGGCCCTGGCCGAGCTTCGGCCATCGCGCGATGCCGGTCGTCCTCCAGCCTTGCTGCAGCGCATCGTCGAGGCCGTGGTGGAGCGTGGTGGAGCCGTTGAGGAACGGGCCACGCCACGTCGCAACCAGCTCCAGGGCTGGGTCCGCGCGCAGGCCGAGGCAATCGGGGTGGCAATTGAGCCGCGAGCGGCAGCGTTGCTGGCCGAGCGGATCGGTGGCGCCGTATGGGAGTCGGACATCGAGCGCGGGCAGCAGACCCGCGTAGCGGACGGCGAACTGCGCAAGCTGGCGACCTATGCTGGCGCCCGCGCCGTCACGCCGACGGACGTCGAGGCGCTGGTCACCGACACGCGACCGGCGAGCGTGTTCGCGATCACCAATGCCATCGACCGGCGCGAGCCCGCGGCCGCGGCGGCCGCCATCGAGCGAGCGATCAACGAGGGGCAGCCGGTGCTCCGCATCCTGGCTGCGCTGGAGGGCAGGATCGCCGACCTGATCGTGGCCCGCGACCTGGGCGCCGGCGGCGCCACCCCGCAGGATCTGACCAAGCGGGTCGGGCGCGGCAACGCGCGCATGGCCGAGCGAATCGCCGAGTCGGCGCGTCGCTATTCGGGCGCAGAACTGGAGGGGATGCTGCGCGGGCTGTTCGAGGCCGACCTGTCGATCAAGGCCAACGAGATGGAGGAGGAGCCGGCGC
>JBDTMU010000142.1:0-4222 GCA_039934115.1 Chloroflexota bacterium
AGCCCGGCTCGCTCTTCGACCAGCCGGCCAGCACGGTCTCTGCCGGCGCCTAGATGCCTTCCGCGTGCGACGGGACCGCTGCCATCGTCTGGCGGACCTAATTCCCAGGTCCGGAGACGAACGCGCCTTGCCTGGCTCCCGACCGAGGCTATGTCTCTCGGTGCGCGAATTGCGACGTGCAGATGCGTGGCTGTTGCTCGTTTGCCCGGTTTGTTCTCCGCGGGCGAGATATAGGGCCCGGGTGGACGACCACTAGAGGGGTCGACCGGCTGCCAATTCTGGCAGCACCGCTGCTCCGTCGAGGATTGCCTCGACCACCAGCGCGGCTGAGGCCGGGCCGGTCGAGATGCCCCATGGGCCATGGCCGGCGCACACGAACAGCCCGTCGACCCCCGCAACCTGACCAATGAACGGGCGGCTGTCGGCCGACTGCGGGCGGGCGCAGACGCGCACCTCGCGCACCGCAGCGTTAGCGATCGCCGGCAGGTAGCGCGACCCGCGCTCGATCAGCAGCCGCGCAATGCGCGCGGGTTCGGGCTCGTCCGCCAGGAAGGTGGAGCCGAGGGTCGAGACGCCCGCTGCAGTGGCCACGGTGAAGAGGGTATGGGGGTCTGCCTCTGGCTCGCCCGCCGCGGCCCGTGCGGCGGCCACCAGCGGGCGGTTGACGGCGTCCACCTCGTCCTCCTCGATCACGTGGTGCGGCGCCGCGTCACCGAGGTCGATCTGCAGAGTCACGCCCCAGGTGCGGGTGATCGGGCGCCAGGTGCCAGCGGGATCGACGAGCGGCGGCGTCCATGGGCCGGCCGCGACCAGCACGCGGCCAACCGAGCGTCGCGAGCCATCTGCGAGCGTGACGCCCATCACGGTCCCATGCTCGACCCAGGGCTCGGCTGCAGCTCCGACGCGCAGCTCCGCACCGCGCTCGATCGCGAGCCGGCCGAAGGCGGCAGTGGCCGAGGCGGGCGCGATCGGGTAGCCGGTGGCCAGCCGACAGGCGAAGAAGCCCGGCACCAGCGACGGCTCGGCGGCGGCCACGGCATCGGCATCCACGAACTCCACGTCGAGGTCAGGGATGGCGGCGGTCAGACGCCCAACCTGTCGGCGCGAGGCGTCGGGGTCGCGGTTCACCAACAGGACCCCGACCGGCTGGTCCGGCATGGCGAACGCCGCATCGGCGAGGGCAAGCCGGCGGTAATGCTCGAGGCTGGCATGGTACAGCGGAGCGAGCGCTGGATCGAAGGGGTGCTGGATGACGCCCAGGTTGCGACCCGATGCCCCGGCGCCGATGGCCGTCGCCTCGAACAGCACGACTGCTGCACCGCGCTCGGCAAGGATTGCGGCGGCGGAGCAACCGATGATGCCGCCGCCGATGACGGCGACGTCTGGGGAGCGCGACATTCCGGCGGATTGTGCCACCATCGGCCGCGCATGAAGGTCATCTGCGGCCTGGGCAATCCGGGCGAGCGCTACCTGCTCACGCGCCACAACGTCGGCTTCCGGGTGGTGGACCTGCTCGCCGATCGCTGGGGGCTGACTGGCGCTGGCCGCGTCCGCGACGGCGCGGCGGTGCTGGAGGCGTCCCTACCGGAGCCAATTGGGCGCGTGCTGCTCGTCAAGCCGCAGCGCTTCGTGAACCTGTCCGGTTCAGCGCTCAGGGCAGCGATGCGACAGACCGATGCCGACCCCGCCACCGACCTGCTGGTGATCGCCGACGATGCCGATCTGCCGCTGGGCAAGGTGCGCCTGCGGCGGTCGGGCTCGGCGGGTGGCCACAACGGCCTCCGAGACATCATTGCCGCCCTGGGGACTGATGAATTCAACCGGCTGCGGGTCGGGATCGGGCGCGGCGGGGAGCTGGTCGACCACGTCCTGGCGACCTTCAAGCCGGGCGAGAAGACCCTCGCCAGCGAGGCCATCGCCACCGGCGCCGATGCCGCCGAGCGGTGGCTGCGCGACGGGATCGATGCGGCGATGACCGAGTTCAACGGCCTCGACCTGGCCGAAGCCACGGAGTGACCTCCCCGACTCGCAGCGGAGCCGACCGCCGCATCGCCGTCCTGTCCGCGGAGCTGGCGGCTCACCTGCCAGGCACGACACCCGAGCCGCTGCGCGTTCCGGCCGCGGCTCGCGCCGCGCACCTCGCCGCCCGCCGGAGTGGTGTGTCGGAGCTGGCGCCGATCGTCGCGGTGGTGCGCAACGACGAGGAGGCGCACCGGGTTGCCGACGACCTCGCCGCCTGGCTGCCGGCAGGGATGGTCCGCGTCCTCTCGGAGCGCGCCGCCCTGCCGCTGGAGCGAGCCCTGCCCGAGCACGATGAGTCGGGTGAGCGGCTGGAGGTCCTCGACCTGTTGGCGGGGCGCCACCACCACCTGGTCGTGGTAGCTCCGCTGCTGGCGCTGGTGCAGCGCACGCTCTCGCCAGTGCAGTTGGCGGCGGCGCGGGTGTCGCTGCGGGTCGGCGAGCGCATCGCGCAGCGGGCGCTGCTGAGCGCCCTGGTCGCCGGCGGCTACGAGGCGGCGGTCGAGGTCAGCGGCGTGGGGGAATTTGCGAACCGCGGCGGGATCATCGACATCTGGCCACCGGGGGCCGCCGATCCCCTCCGGCTCGAGCTGTTCGGCGACGAGGTCGAGTCCATCCGTGCCTTCGACCCGATGACGCAGGGGAGCCGGCGCCGTCTTGAGCGAGCTGTGCTGCTGCCCGCCAGCGAATTCCTTCCCGCCGATGGCTGGGAGGGCCTCGCCAGCCGTGCGCCGAAGCTCTCCTCGGATGTCCTGCAGGCGGACCTGGCGCGCCTCGAGCAGGGCGACGTGGCCGAGGCGGCCGAGACATGGGCAGCTCTCCTCACCGCCGGCCCGGCCACAGAGCACATCCCCGCGAGCGCAAATGTCGTGCTCACCGACCCGGCGGAGCTGCGAGCGATCGCCTCCGACCTGGACGCGCAGGCAACGGAGCGCCGCGCCGGCCTGATCGCGTCAGGCGAGCTCCCGGATGCCTGGCCCCTGCCCTACGGGGCGGCGGCCGCCCTGGCCGCCCTCGAGGCACGCGCCGTTGAGGTGCTCGACGAGGGCGGCGCCGATGCCGGGTACGCCACCGCCCCCTCCCTGCCGGGGCGAGCCGACCGGATCGGTTCGTGGCTGGCCGAGCTGGCGGCAGGAATGCGCCTGGTGGTCACGACCGACCAGGCCAGCCGCGTCGGCGAACTGCTCGAGGAGGAGGGTCGCGCGGTGGCGCCGGTCGCCGAGCTGCATGAACCCCCGCCACCAGGCGGCATCGGCCTCGTTCATGGCTCGCTCTCCGGCGGTTTCACGCACGGTCCCTCGGGCTTGCAGGTGCTGACCGACCGGGAGCTGTTCGGCGCGACGCGAGTTCGACGCCTGACGCCATCGAAGCGCTCCATGACCCGCGACCTGATCGGCAAGCTGGCGGTCGGCGACGCGGTGGTCCACATCGATCACGGCATCGCTAGCTATGCCGGGATGACACAGCGCGAGTACGGCGGCGCCACGAAGGAGTATCTCCAGCTCGACTTCGCCGGCGACGACAAGATCTTCCTGCCGGCCGACCAGATCGGGCGCATCACGCGCTACAGCGGCGGCCCCGCGCCGACCCTGTCACGCCTGGGCGGGACCGATTGGGAGCGCACCAAGGGGCGGGTGCGTCGCGCCGTGGCGGAGCTCGCCGAGGACCTGCTGGCCATCTACGCGGCCCGCGCATCGGCGGCGGGGTTCAGCTTCTCGCCGGACACGACCTGGCAGCGGGAGCTGGAGGAGGCATTCCCGTACACCGAGACGAAGGACCAGGAACGCACCATCCAGGAGGTCAAGGCCGACATGCTGCGCCGCCGGCCGATGGACCGGCTTGTGTGTGGCGACGTCGGCTATGGCAAGACCGAGGTTGCGCTGCGCGCCGCTTTCAAGGCCGTGCAGGACGGCAAGCAGGTCGCGGTCCTGGTCCCAACCACCGTGCTTGCGCAGCAGCACCTGGGCACCTTCCGCCGTCGTCTGGCGCCGTTCCCGGTGCGGGTCGAGATGCTGAGCCGCTTCGTCGGCAAGGCCGAGCAGGGACGGATCGTGGAGGCCACCGCCGGGGGGGAGGTGGACATCCTGATCGGGACGCATCGGATCCTGAGCC
Source organism: Chloroflexota bacterium (assembly GCA_039934115.1). Lineage (GTDB taxonomy): Bacteria > Chloroflexota > Limnocylindria > QHBO01 > QHBO01 > CF-167. Next base: position 4,132 of record JBDTMU010000142.1, read on the forward strand.
GGGACATCGCTTTCGCCGACCTGGGGCTGCTGGTGGTCGACGAGGAGCAGCGCTTCGGGGTCGGCCACAAGGAGCGGATCAAGTCGATGCG
>JBDTMU010000143.1:0-4213 GCA_039934115.1 Chloroflexota bacterium
GCTCATCGGTGTTTGAGACCGACGCGTCTGCCAGTTCCGCCACTCCGGCGCGGGGCACGCATGGTACCCGCGACGACCGTGGCGTGGCTAGGCAGCCGATGACCACCGACGGGCCGTTCGTAGACGGCAAGGAGCTGCTCGGCGGTGTGATCATCATCGAGGTCGACGGCTGGGAAACGGCGCTCGCCATGGCGGGGGAGTGGCCGTCGCTGCTCGAGGGCCCCGGCGCCGGGGTCCAGGTCGAGGCGGTCACCGAGCACTAGGCTCGCCGATTCGCGATGACCAGCCGGTTGCCATTGCCGACACGACTGTGGCGAGGCTGATCATCCGGTAAGCCATATCGGCAACCGACTCGCTGTCATGGCAACCAAGTGGTCAGGCGGGACGCTGGCGTGGCGTCATTGACAGATCAGCGGTCAGGCCTACGAGCGGATCGTGCGTCGAGCACAAGCAATCCGTCTGCTCCGGGGTCACGGCCATCGGCGAGCGCCGTTTCCCAGCCGACGACCGTGGCGTGGCTAGTCAGCGGTCACTAGGCGCGGACCTCTTGGCGCATGAACTGGATGTAGCCGATCGCGAAGCAGATCACGGTCAGCGCCACCAGCGCCACGACGTGCGGCCACACCAGCAGCAGGCTCTGGTCGAGCGACAGGAGGGTGGGGATCTGCTGCTGCGCCTGGGACAGCTGGCCGAGCGTGGCAGGCGTGTTGGTGCCGGTCAGCGAGGGGTTGAGAAGGACCGATGACGCCTCCGAGTACAGCGTGGTCGGCAGCAGCCGCAGCACGAAGGCGTGCAGCTGGTAGAGGCCGAGGGCCCGATCGATGGCAGTGCTGTCGCTCACCGGCGCAATGGCGCCCAGGATGAGGTTCAGCAGGAAGCGGCCGAACATGGCGACCGCCATCCAGACCCCGAAGCCGATGAGCGCGGCCGTGGCGGCCCGATGCACCACCACCGAGAGCAGCAGCCCGAACGCGAGCCAGACTGCGACGTAGGCGATCGTCACCACGAACCAGACGATGAGTCGCAGCACCTCCGACCAGGCTGGCACGATCCCGAGCCGGAGCAGGCCGAAGCCCGAGATGAGGAGCACCACCGACAGCAGGACCAGCGTGATCGCCGCCAGGGACGCGACGAACTTGCCGTTGATCACGTCGTCGCGGTGGATCGGCTGGGCGACGAGGCGAGGCAGCGTGCCCTGGGCCCGCTCGCCGTTGACGGCGTCGAAGGCGAAGGCGATGCCGAGCAGCGGTGCGGCGAGGCCGATGAACCCCTGCACGCTGACGTCGAGCCCGAAGATCGACACGTCCTGCGGCCCGATGATGAAGAGCGCCAGGAAGACCGCCTGCGCGCCGCTCACCTGCGACGCCAGCTCGTGGATCCGCTCGGTCGCCAGGAAGAGCGGGATCCCAGCCGCCAGGCCGAGCACGATGAGCAGGACAAAGAAGCGAACGCTCAGGACGTGATCGGCGAACTCCTTGCCGGCCACGACCAGCCACCCGGATCGTGGAACGCTTCGCACGGGAGCGGGGATGGCTGCCTCGCCCGTGGTCACTCCCTCGACCGTGGTCACGCGACCGCTCCGACCGGCTCGGCGGACTCGATCGCTTCGCGGTGGAGGCCGGCCTCACGGAGCGCGGCGCGATAGATGTCGTCCAGCGACGGCTCGGACGAGCGGATGGCGGTGAGCCCCAGCCCGTCGCGAGCCGCGCCAGCAAGCACCGCCTCGCGCACCTGCCGTCCGGCGCTGGCCGGTCGAACCTGTAGTCTCCATGGCGCTCCGGGAGCAACGGCCGGCTCGACATGCTCGACCTGGGGGATGCCGCCCAGGAAAGGCCCGATGCGCTCCGCAGCGTCTGCCGCCTGCTCACCGTCGAAGGTCACCTCGACCTGGCCGGTGTCGTTGCCGAATCGGGTTGCCAGCTCATTGACAGTCCCGAGGCCGATCAGTCGGCCCGCGGCGAAGATGCCGACACGGTCGCAGACCGACTGGACCTGGGTCAGCAGGTGGCTTGAGAGGAGCACCGTCACGCCCCGCTCGCGGACGAGATCGCGCAGGAGCTGGAGGATCTCCACGACGCCGATCGGGTCGATCGCCGCCGTTGGCTCGTCGAGGATGAGGATGTCGGGGTCCTTGATCAGTGCATCGGCGATGCCGAGCCGCTGGAGCATCCCGCGGGAGTAGGTATCGGTCCGGCCGTCACCGCGGTCGCTGAGCCCCACCTGTCCCAGCGCCTCCTCGATCCGGCCCTCCGCCTCCTCGCCGCGCAGCCCGTTGAGCCGCGCCGTGTAGCGCAGGTTCTGTTTCCCGGTCAGGTCGCCGTAGAAGCCGACGCTGTCGGGCAGGTAGCCAACCTGGCGCTTGACGCGCAGAGCCTCCCGAGCGGGATCGAGGCCCATCACCCGCGCGGTGCCAGCGGTCGGCTCGGTCAGGCCCAGGAGCATCAGGATGGTGGTCGTCTTGCCCGCCCCGTTCTGCCCGAGCAGGCCGAAGATCTCCCCGCGACGCAGCTCCAGGTCGAGGCTGTCGACCGCCACGAGATCCCCGTACCGCTTGGTCAGCCCGGCCGCGACGATCGGCGGTTCGGCGCTGGCGGTCACCGGCGCCCGTACCGCTGGAAGACCCACCACAGGCCGAACAGGACCAGCGCGATGAGTGCCAGCCCCACGAAGCCGAAGAGCGGCGACGTTTCGATCGTCATGCGGATCTCGACGGAGCCGGTCGCGTTGGCGGCCGTGGCCTTGTAGCTGACCACGTAGTCGCCCGCGATCGCGTCGTTCGACGGCACGAGCGTGGCGGTGATGGTGGCGTCCTGGTTTGCGGCGATGCTGGCGATCGTCTCGGACGGGCCGAAGGTGACCGTCCAATCGGTTGGCGCAGTGGCGGAGAGGACGACGTTCTCGAGCGGCTGGGTTCCGTCGTTGTGGACCACCAGCTGCTGGGTGATCGAGCTGCCGGCGGCGCCCGAGTTGCTGAGGCGCTGATCAGGCGTGCTCAGGGTCAGCGCGTTGGTGCCGGTGATCACCACCGTCGGCTTCGCATCGATGGTGCGGTCGCCTACCGTGGCGCGCACGTTGACGTCATAGGTACCCGGAGCGACGTCGGTCGGAGGCTTGACCGATACCGACACGCCGGCGCTGCCGCTGGCCTTGAGCACGGCGCTTGCCGCCTGGGCCTGCCCGGTCAGCGTGGCGTTGACCTCCCAGCCCTCTGGCCCGACGGCGGTGACGGCGAAGGTGAGGTCCTCCGCACTGTCGTTGTGCAGGTTGAAGTTGAAGGTGAAGCTCGTGCCGGACACACCCTGCAGCGAGGGATAGTCACTGGTCAGGGTCACGTCTCCCGCGGCCGCCGCGCTCAACTGAACGGTCAGCGGCAGCGTTGCGCTGGCCGCACCCGCGGACGCGCTCACCGTCACCTTGGAGCTTCCATCCGCCGCGGTGCCGGGGATCTTCAGCTCGAGGCGGACGGTGGCGCTGCCGTTGGCATCGGTCTGGATCCCGTTCACCACGTATCCGCCGCCGCGCAGGGTCGCCGTCCAGTCGGCCGGAACTCCGGAGACCGTGAGGCTGACCTGTTCGTTGGCGTTGCCGGCGACCGCGATGTCAAAGCCAACCGTGGTCCCGGGCCCCACCACCACGGACGGGTAGGGGGTCGAGAGGGTCAGCCCGGCGGCGAGGGCGGCTGGGGCGAGCGCAAAGGTGCTGCTCAACAGCAGGCCGATGGCGGCCAGCGGGGCACCTCGTCTGCGCCCATGGATCGATAAGGTCGGCACTCGGTCTCCTCCAACGCAGCACTTGCAACCGGCGGCACGTCGTTATTCCCGCGGCGGCTCGGCGCAGGATGCAAAGTGACAAGAAATGCGGGAATGCGCAACCAATTCGCGGTCAATGAATGGTTGAGACCCCGTAATACTTCTCGGCCCTGCGGAATGTGATCATAGGTGTCCGATGCTTTCTCGCGACCCCGCCCGGCCCGCGTCGCGCACCGCGCCCCTCCCGGACGAGGAGGCGGTGATCGCGCGCGCCGCGACAGGCGATCGCACCGCCTTCACGCAGCTGATCGAGCACTACCAATCGGCCTGTTATGGACTCGCCTGGCGCCTGCTCGGGGACCCGGACCAGGCCGCCGATGCCGCTCAGGACGCATTCGTGCACGCCTATGACGCCATCGCCAAGTACCGCGGCGGGCTCTTCCGCTCGTGGCTGCTGCGGATCA
>JBDTMU010000144.1:0-4210 GCA_039934115.1 Chloroflexota bacterium
TGGCCCCGGCGGTGACGGTGCTGCCGGGGATGAAGGTCCAGTTGCGGGTGGTGCGGAACGTGCCGCTCATGGTCAGCCCGCCCGGGTTGTTGATGATCACCACCGGCAGGCCGCTCCCGCCTCCTTGGGAGCCGGTCCACAGCTGGCCAACGCCGCCGTTGATGAGTAGTGTGGCGCTACCGCCCAAGAAGCCGGCCTGGGCGTCGATAGCTCCCTGAGCGGCGACTGTCCCCGTGGCGCCGCTCTGGTTGAGGGTGCCCCCCGTCAGCGTCAGGGTACCAGCTACGTTCATGGTGCTTCCTGCGCTGATGGTCTTGGTGCCCGACAGGAACTGCACGTTATTGAAGGTCGCGGCCCCGCCCAGGTTCAACGTCACGTTGCTGGTCGAGAAGACGACGCTGCCACCGTTGTGGGTGAAGACCCCAGCGGCCAGGGTCACGGCGCCGGTCACGGTCAGGATCCCGGTGGTGCTGGTGAAGGCACCGCCGGCATTCACGGTCAACGCCCCGTTGAGGTTGATGGTCGCGGTGCTGCCGGTGAACGTCCCGCCGGCGTTCACCGTGGTCCCGCCCGTGATGGTGAGCGTCGAGCTGCCCCCGCTGAACGTCCCCGCCGATTGGGTGTACGAGGTCGTGAGCGTCAGCGTGCCGGCGCCGATGCTGACGGTCCCGGTGTAGCCGGCGTTCATCTGGAAGATGGCCACGTTGGCCGCCATGTCGATGACGGCGGCCTTGGTGCAGGGGATGCATGCGCCGTTGAAGGTGACCGTGTCACCCGGCACAGGCAGGGTGTCCGCCGACCAATTGGCCGCGGTAGACCAGTTGTTGTCGGCCCCCCCGCCGTCCCACGTCCTCGTGGCTGCCAGGACGCGCGGAGCGGACGCCAATGCGGCGGCGAGCACCACGAATGCAATCAAGGTCATCAAGGGGGCGTGTATGACGCCGGCCGCGCGAATGCCGCGCCGCGTCGTTGAGCGTGGATGGCCCGAGAGGGATTCCGGCGTTAGATCAGCTCCCGCTTGGCCCCTGCCCCCCCGATCGGCCACCGGACCCCCTCGCCCAGTGCCCTCGGCGATTGCGGCCTTGGGAACGATATCAGACATCGAGGCGCCTTCGAGGCACCATTTGTCATACACCGGGTGGACGATCGTTCACGGTGCGAGGCCGATGCTCGACAATGGGAGGGCCATGGCACATACCGCGGGTGGAATGAATGCAGCAGCTCGCCGGATTCCCTGGCCGGCGAAGAGCGAGTACGGTTCGCCGATGAGACGCCGCAGCATGCTTGCCGCGCTGTTGCTCCTGGCGGCGTGCAGCGGCCCGACGTCACCGAGCCCGTCCTCCTCGTCGTTTGCCCCATCGGTGACTCCAGGTCCGACGCCAACCACTACGCCGGCCGCGACCCCCGCGCCGCCGCGCGTGGTTCTCGGGCAGGTGGCACGGATCATGGTCGCCGATCTGCAGGTCAATGATCAGCCGCCCCAATTTGCCAGCTCCCAGCCCGTCGGCGTGGTGGGGCAGGGGGAGCTCGTCACCGTGACCGAGGGGCCGGTTGTGGTCGCGGAGCAGAGATGGTGGAAGGTCGAGGTGGCTGCTCTGGTCGGCTGGGTACCCGATCTGGTCAGCGGGCAGACTGCTCTCCTGGATTCCGCCGAGCCAGCGGCCCGGGACTGGAACGTGTGGGCCGCGACAATCAGCTCGACGCTGCCCGCCGCGGTCGCCAACCTTCCCGCGCGGCTCTACGTTCCGAACGAGGCGGACCGCACGGTGACGGTCGTCGACGTGGGCACCCTGTCCGTCATCGACAGGCTCCCCGTCGGGATCCTGCCGGAGCATGTGACCCCGGACTGGGACCTCTCGCGCCTATATGTGAGCAACTACGGCTCGACCTTCATGAGCGCCATGGATGCCCAGACGGGCAAGCTCGTCGATCCAATCCAAGCGCCGTTCGCGTACAACCTGTATTTCACGCCCGATGGGACGACCGCCATCGTGATGGCCGAGGAGGTCGATCGGGTCGACTTCTACGATCGCGTTACCTGGGCGCCCCTTGGTCAACTGCCGATCCCGTGGCGGGGTATCGACCATGCCGACTTCTCGGCAGGTGGCCGATACCTGATGGCCAGCACCGAATACGCCAGCGGCCACGTGCTCAAGATCGATGTTGTCACCCGCTCGATCGTCGGCGACCTGGAGGTTGGCGGGCTGCCGATCGACACAAAGCTGTCACCGGACGGGCTCGTCTTCTACAACGCCAACCAGGGACGGAACGGCGTGTCGATCATTGACCCCATCAGCATGCAGGAGCTGAGCTTCCTGCCGACCGGAACGGGGGCGCATGGCATGGCCACCAGCCGCGATACCAAATCCCTCTACGTCAGCAACCGCCTGAACGGGACCATCTCGGTGATCAGCTTCGCAACTCGGCAGGTGGTCACCACCTGGCTGGTGGGAGGGACGCCTGACATGCTGCAGGTTTCGCCCGACGGGACACAGCTCTGGGTGAGCAATCGATACGGAACGACGGTTTCGATCATCGACACTGCTACCGGCGCTGTCGTGAACACGATCCAGGTCGGGAGGCAGCCCCACGGCCTGACCTATTTCCCGCAGCCGGGTCGCTTCAGCATCGGTCACAACGGCGTCTACCGCTGAGCGGTATTCAGGTCAGTCGACGACGATCGCCACGATCGAGGCGACCTGCGTATCGGTCTCGCCGCCTATCGCGTATCCCACTCCCCCGAGGACAGCCAACCCGAAATCGGAGGCCGGCTGCGGCAGACGAGCAACCAGGTGAGAGGCGCCCGTGACGGCGTCAACCTGCCAGATGGCGTCTTGCGCGGTGCCTGCGCTTCGGCCGCCGACGACGAATATCCGTCCGTCGATCACCATCGCCGACGCATGGGAGATGGGGTTCGGCATCCGCCCGATCACCTCCACTTCGCCGGTAGCGAGGTCGATCCGCTGAATGTCCGGCATCTCGCCGGCCGCCCCGGCTCCGCCGATCAGATAAATCCGTCCTCCAGTCTCGGCCACGGCCGCGTACCGGACGGCCACGGCGAGCGTCGCGACGAGGCGAAAATGAACGCCGTCCTCGGTGGCCAGAATCTCCGGGGGCAGCACATCGGAAGCGCCACCTCCCAGGACGAATGCGGAATTGCCGATGGCGACCGCATTCAGGTCAGCGCGAGCGGTTGGCAGGTTTCCGATCACGCGAGGTATGCCACTCGAATCGACGAGTTGCACGACAGACGTTGGGGCTCCGCTGCCGCCACCGAAGATCATCACGGCGCCATCCAGCAGGACGCCGGCGGCATCGTGAACTGGCACCGCCAGCTGGCCCGCAGCGCCAACGTGGCCTGCGGCCGGATCAAACGCCAGAATCTCACCCGTCGTCGATCCGGTTGAGGCAAAGCCGCCAAATAGGTCGATACGGTTGCCGATAGCGATCGCGACGGACCTGCTCAGTCCTGTCGAGAGACGGGTCGGCAGCGTGATCGCCCGAACGACTGCCCAGGCGGGATTGGCGCCGGTCGTCGGCGACGCTGGCGCAGACCCTCCCGTCGCGCTCGCGAGCGGACTCGGACTCGAGGCCGGCCGCAGTGTCGCCGATCCCAACGACGATTGTGACGAGGGAGGCGTAGCCGGACTGCACGCAGTCATCCACGACACGCCGACCGCGACCAGGGTCGCCAGCAACCTGGGTCGACGTGCCTGAGGATGAGCCAGAGGCATCTCGCTCAGCCGATCACCTCCGCTGCGCGGAGGGCGGCGATCTCGCCCGCGTCGAGCCCCGCCTCCCTCAGGATCTCGTCGGTGTCGCCGCCCAGGCGCGGCGGCGCGGCGCGCAATGGCAGGCGCTTCCCATCGATCCGGATCGTGGCCGGGGCAAGTCGCATTCCATCGCCAGCCTCCGTCCACTCCCCGTCGTGCGCCGCCTCCATCGCCGCCAGCGCCTCGCTGACCGAGTTGACCGGGCCGGCCGGAACATCGGCCTCGGTGAGGGACGCGACGAGCTCATCTCGCGACCAATCCCCAATGCGCACGGCCAGCAGCGGAACCAGCTCGTCGCGTCCCGCGAGCCGATCCTCGTTGCTGGCAAAGCGGGAGCCGAGCTCCAGGTCGAGCACGGCCAGCAGACGCCTGAACTGTGCATCGTTGCCGACCGCCACCACCAGGTGGCCGTCGCGAGCGGCGAAGACCTGGTACGG
>JBDTMU010000145.1:0-4172 GCA_039934115.1 Chloroflexota bacterium
GACGCTGGCTCTACCTCGCGTTCCCGAACGGCTGGCACTACGACGTGCTGCGGGTCCTCGACTACCTCCGGGATGCCGGAGTGACGCCCGACGAGCGCATGGCCGAGGCGATCGGGATCCTCGAGTCGAAGCGTGACGCAGAGGGCCGCTGGCCACTCGAGCACGCCCACCACGACGAGCTGCTGGTGGACATGGGCGAGCGCGAGGACGAGCCCAGCCGATGGATCACGCTCAAGGCCCTCCGGGTGCTCCGCTGGTCCGACCAGACTCCACCGTGACCTGCTCCGAACGCTTCAGCTGAGCTGCTCGGCCAGCGCGACGATGATGCCCTCGGGGCCGCGGACGTAGCAGAGCCGATACTGGTCCTCGTACTGCACCACCTCGCCAACGAGCTCCGAGCCGCGGGCTCGCAAGCCGGCGACGACGGCGTCGATATCGTCGACGGCGAACATGATCCGACCCATGCCCAGCGTGTTGGCCGGTGCGTTCGGCTCAGCGCTGACCGCCGCCGGCGCCTGGAACTTCGTCAGCTCGAGCCGGCCGTGGCCGTCCGGGGTTCGCAACATTGCGATGTCGCTTCGGACACCATCGAGCCCGACGACGCGGTCCACCCATTGTCCTTCGACTGTCGCCTCTCCCTCCAGCTCCAGACCGAGTTCGACAAAGAACGCGATGGCAGCCTTGAGATCGTCGACGACGATGGCGACGTTGTCGATCCGCTGGATCGTCATGTCCTCAAACCGTAGCAGAGCCCGCTCACCGGCCGCGGCGGCTCTCCAGCCGCTGCCGACGCAGGCGCTGCAGCCGCTCCCCGATCTGGATCTCCATCCCCTGGTCGCTGGGTTCGTAGAAGACGCGTCCGGCCAGGTCATCGGGCAGGTACTGCTGCTCGACATCGGCTGATTCGAAGTCGTGCGGGTAGAGGTAGCCCTTGCCGTAGCCGTGCTCCTTCGCCAGTCGCCGATGCGCGGACGGGCGCAGGTGCAGCGGGACCGGCAGGCGACCCTTCTCCTCGACCTCGGCCAGCGCCGCGAAATAGGCCGCACCGGCGCGGTTCGACTTCGGCGCCGATGCAACGTAGGCGGCGGCCTGGGCGAGTGCGTACTGCGCCTCCGGCAGGCCGATCATCTCGGTCGCCTGCATCGCCGCCACCGCGATCTGGAGCGCGCGCGGGTCGGCGTTGCCGACATCCTCGCTGGCCGCGATCACGATCCGCCGCGCGATGAAGGTGGGGTCCTCCCCCGCCGCGATCATGCTGGCGCACCAGTACAGCGCCGCGTCCGGGTCGTTGCCCCGCATCGACTTGATGAAGGCAGAAGCCGCCTCGTAATGCTGGTCCCCCACCCGGTCGTAGGCCAGCAGCCGCTGCTGCGCTGACTCGGCGATCGCCTCGCGACTGATGGACTCCCCATCGGCGGCCACCGCGGCAGCAGCCTCGATGATGTTGAGCGCCTGGCGCGCGTCCCCGCTCGACACCTCGAGGAGCGCGGTCATGGCCTCGTCGCCCAGTGTTACCCGGCCGGCCAGCCCTCGCTCGTCGGCGACGGCACGGACCACGATCTCGCGCACCTCGTCAGGCCCCAGCGGCTCCAGGCGGTAGACGCGCAGCCGCGACAGGAGCGGTGAGTTGATCTCGTAGTAGGGGTTCTCGGTGGTGGCCCCGATCAGGACGATGGTGCCGTCCTCGACGTGCGGCAGCAGGGCGTCCTGCTGGCTCTTGTTGAACCGATGCAGCTCGTCGATGAAGACGACGGTGCGCCCGCCCGCCTGCCGCAGCGCCTTCGCGTCGGCGACCAGCTGCCGGATGTCGGCGACGCCGCTGGTGACCGCCGAGATCTGGCGCCAGGTGCCGCCGGACCGATCCGCCAGCAGCCGCGCCAGCGTCGTCTTGCCGGAGCCCGGCGGCCCCCACAGCACCATGCTCGGCGCGTATCCGGGCTGCACGACCTTCGACAGCGCCCCCTCCGCGCCGACCAGCGGCTCCTGCCCGACGAACTCGTCGAGCGTGCGGGGCCGCATGCGAGCCGCGAGGGGCGCGTCGCTCTCGGCGCCCTCGACGAAGAGGGGCTCGGTCACGGAGGCTGCTGGCCGGCGAGGCGGAGAGCTACGGGGCATCGGTCCGTTCCATGGGCCGATTATGATGCTCGCCATGGACCAGAACCTTCGCGTTCCCGGACCCACGCCGCTCCCGCGGGAAGCGCTGGAGGCCCAATCGGCGCCGATGATCGACCACCGCGGCACCGAGTTCGCCGAGCTGCTGCGTGAGATCAGCAACGGGCTGGCCGAGCTGATCGGCACGAGCGGGGAGGTGCTGCTTCTGACCGGGTCGGGCTCCGGGGCGCTGGAGGCGGCTGTCGTCAACACGCTCTCGCCGGGCGATCGGGTCCTGGCCGTCACCATCGGCTCATTCGGCGACCGGTTTGCCAAGATCGCATCAGCCTTCGGCGCGCAGGTCGAGCGGTTCGAGGTCCCGTGGGGCGAGGCGGCCGACCCGCCTGCCCTTGCAGAGCACCTCGCGGGGAATCCCGCGTATCGGGCCGTCCTGCTCACCCACAACGAGACGTCCACGGGCGTCACCAACCCCCTCCGCGAGCTGGCGCAGGCCGTCCGCGGCGCCCCGGGCGATCCGCTGGTCCTGGTCGACGGCATCAGTGGGCTCGGCGCGATGCCATTCGAGATGGACGCCTGGGGGATCGACCTGGTGGTGAGCGCCAGCCAGAAGGCCTGGATGGGGTCGCCCGGGATCGCCATCGCCGCGCTCGGCGAACGGGCGTGGGCCGCCAACGAATCCGCCCGCATGCCGCGCGTGTACTGGGACCTGGCCGAGGCCCGCAAGTGGGCCGAGAAGGGACAGACCCCGTGGACGCCCGCTGTCAGCGTGCTGTTCGGCCTGCGCGTCGGGGTTCGGCGCCTGCTGGAGGAGGGACGCGAGCAGACCTGGGCCAGGCATGCCGCCATCGCCGCGGCCGTGCAGGCGGGCCTCGAGGCGCTCGGCCTGCGACTGGTGGCCGCCCCAGGCGAGCGGTCAAACACCGTCACCGCCGCCTGGCTGCCCGATGGCCTGGAATGGGGACCGTTCAACGCCGCCATGCGCGGCAAGGGGCTGATCGTGGCCGGAGGCCAGGGGGCATGGGCGGGAAAGATCCTGCGCTTCGGTCACATGGGCAGCGTGGGAATCGTGGAGATGGAGGAGGCCGTCCGCATCATGGGCGAGACCCTCGCCGAGCACGGACGCACGGCCGACCCGCCCGCGGCGGTCCGAGTCATGCGAGAGGTCTTCGAGGCACGGCAGCCGGCCCCGGTCGGCTGAGCTAGCTCCGGCTCCCCAGGAAGGAGCGGACCCGCTTGCGGAGTGCCAGCCACAGCAGCGGCAGCTGCAGCCGGTTCCACGCACGCTCGAGGCGCGCGATCACCTCGGACGACATGGAGCGCCCTGAGTAGCTCTGCCAGACCTTGCCGTCGGCGATGTCGTGGATCTCGACCTTTCGCTGCGGGATCTGCTCCTCGAGCCACCCGGCATACTCGTAGACGGTCTCCGACGGTCGCTGGGCCACCCCTGCCCGATCCGCCGCAAACGCGAGGCGTTGCCATTGACGGTCGCCCGGAGCCAGGAAGCGGAACCGATGCCTGCCGCGCAGCAGCCGCCACCCGGCAAAGGCCAGCAGCGCGATCAGCAGCACTACGAAGATCCACCCGTTGTTGATCCGTGAAGCGTCGCTCGGACGCTGGCCTCCCCGCGCGAACCCGCCCTCGACCGGCTCAAACGACGGGAGACCGGAGATCGTGCCGGGGTCCAGTTCCTCGGGGACCCGGTTCCCCGGGTCGATCTGACCGTTGGGCAGGACGATCGGAGGCGCCGTTCCCGCGCCCGCGAGACGGACCACCGGCGCGATTGATTTCGTCGCCTCGAAAATCTGCCAGCCGTAGCCCGGGAAGAAGATCTCCGCCCAGGCGTGAGCGTTCTTGGCACGGACCTGGTAAATCCCATCCCCGATGCGCTCTCCGGGGGCGTAGCCCACGGCCACCCGAGCGGGCAGCCCGAGCGTCCTCGCCATGACCGCCATGGTGGTAGCGAAGTATTCGCAATAGCCCACCTGCCCTGCAGGGTCAAACAGGAAGAAGTCGACGATGTCCCGGTTCGGGTCGGACGGGAGGTTCCCGCGGGTCTTGTA
>JBDTMU010000146.1:0-4006 GCA_039934115.1 Chloroflexota bacterium
TCGGCCGATGGCGTCACGAGCAGCGCACCGATCCCACGCGAGGCCGCCTCGGCGCGGGTGCGCTCGAGGCGTAGCCGGTGGACCGACGCGGGGAACGCGTTCATGACAGAAGCCTACTCGCGCGCGGCGGCCAGCAGCTGGCGCGTCGTTGAGGCGTGCCACCCGAGGCCCATGGTTTCGAAGCGCGCGATTGCCTGCTCGATCAGCACGTCGTCCCGACGTGCGTACCCCAGCGCCCGAAGAGCGAAGGGCTCCAGCAATGTTCCGGTCTTCACAAGATCGGGCGCGTACTCCGCGATCTCTGCAGTGCGATCGAGTGCGACGAGGGCGTCAAGCCACGTGATCAGGGCCTCGACGTTATCCAGTCCTTCGGGCTTCCATCCGTGGAGTCTCCGCTCCACGGTGGCCAGGTCGCCGCGCGCGATGGCGAGGTCGATCTCGGGGGGATCAAGCAGCCGCGAGTACCCTTCCATGCCGAAGTCCGCGACCACCCGCTCGAGCCGCTGAGCCTCCGCGTCGTCGCCCCCATGGACCCAGGCGAGCGCGCAGGTGAGGAGCATGACCGGACCCAGGATGCACGGGGTCGCCACGTTGGCGACGAACGCCGACTCTGCCAGCTCGCTGCCATCGCGCACGGCGAGCCAGTCGCCGGCCGTGGCATCAAGCAGGATCAGCGATGAGGCGCCATGTAGTCGGTGGTGGGAGGAGAGCCTCCTCGACATCTCGATCCCGCGCCGAGCCAGTTCGCGCGCCTCGTCGAATTCGCCGAGGTAGGGCAGCACCCCTGCGGCATCAGCCAGCATCAAGGTTGTCAGGTCCGGGTCGCCCAGGCTCAGCGCCAGTTCTACCTGCCGCTTCGACAAGGCGTTTGCCTCGTGGTAATCGCCGCGAGCCATGGCAGCGAACAACGCCGCGTGCCGGGCCAGGAGTCGGAGAACCGGATCGCCGAGTCGATCGGCGAGCTCACGGGCTTCGGAAGCGAGGCTGCTGTCCTCGGGATCGAGCAGGGCGCGGGCAATCATCGCCTTGGCGCGAGCGCGCGTTTCTGGCTGCGCGAGCGCCAGGGCCTGCTCGATCCAGCCTGCGATCAGCTCGTTGCTCGGGCGGCGCATCCACATCCCCCGGCGGGAGGCGGTCTGGATCGCCAGCTCGCCGTACAGGTCCGCGGCTTCCGCGGGATCGGTAGTCAGCGCCAGTGATTCCTGCATGGCGGTCCAGAAGGCCTCGCCGTCGAACTTCAGGATGCTTGCCCGCCCCACCTCCCTCCACAGCGATGCCCGTCGTGGTGGATCCGTCTCCAGCTCGAGGGCCTGGTGCAGCAGCCGCACCGCATCGTCAACCTCCATCCGGCCAATGGCAAGCGCCGCCGCGCGACTCAGCCAGGTCACTGCGCGGGCCTGCATCTCGACCAGTTCCTGCTGCCGACCGGACCACGCCAGATCGATATCATCGGGCCGAACCGCCTCGGCGTAGTGGTGGGCAAGAATCGGCGCCACTTCATCAGGGGACCCTGCCCGTCCCTCGACCCATTGAGCGAATCTCGCGTGCATCCCTGCCCGGCGCGAACGCGGCAGACTGTCGTACGCGACCTCTCGCGTGAGCGCGTGCTTGATCGCGTACTCCCGCTCGCCAGCCATGGATGAGGCCAGACGGTGTCGAATGAAGTCGCGGTCCTCCAGCACGTGCAGGTCCGGTTGGCCATCGACCAGCTCGTAGACGGGCGTCGCCCAGAAGATGCGGCCGATGACGGCGGCGGCCTGCAACGCCTGCTTCTCTGCTTCTCCCAGGAGGTCCATGCGGGCCGCGACCACCGCCTGCACGGTGTCGGGTACGTAGAAGTCGTCCGGAAGCTCCGCCAGGTGCCAGGCTCCGTTCGTCCGCTCCAGGAGGCTACGGTCGATGAGCGTGCCCAGCACCTCCTCCACGAAGAATGGGTTGCCCTCGGCGCGCTCGATGACCGCATCCAGCCCGGATGGCAACGTGCCGCCCAGCAGGTCGGTGATCATCCGCTTCGAATCGTCCGACGCGAGTGGTTCGAGGGTGACCGTCGCACCGGCTGCGTGGGTCCCCCAGCGGGGTCTCTGCTCCACCAGTTCAGGACGCCCCGTCACGATCAGGAGAAGCGGCGCCCGGACGTGGCTCATGAGGCGCTCCAGGAGATCCACCAGCAGGTCTTCGGCCCAGTGGATGTCCTCGATGAGCATGACGGCGGTTCGCTCCGAGGCGATCTCTTCAATGAACTCGACCCACGCATCCTGGAACTGATCGCGGGCGACGAGCGGATGTAGGCCGTGGGCAACGTCGAGCCCGAGTGTCAGACCGAGAATCTGCCGCTGCCCGAGCCGGTCAAGCACGGCCGATGGCGGATCGTTCTCCACGATCCCGAGGTGTTCCTTGAGGACCTCCGCCAATGGCCAATAGGTGATGCCCTGGCCGTACGCAAGGCATCGTCCGGTGCGCCGCAGCGGTTCCGGCTGGCGGGCGCCGAGGTGTTCCCAGAACTCGCGGACGATCCTCGACTTCCCTACGCCGGCGTCCCCGAGGATGGTGACCTGACGCGGCATCCCCTCGGCCTCGACCGCGCCGAATTCACGCTCCAGGGTCTGCATCTCATCGTCCCGACCCACGAACGCGCGCTGCAGGCCAAGCACGCCTCGCGGACGCATGAGCGACAGCGCCCGCAGGAGGCGCCTCGCGCTGACGCCATCCGGCTTCCCCTTGGCCTGAACCGTCTGTGGCTCGTCGAACTCGAACGCGCCACGAACGGATGTGAACGTCCGATCGCCGACGAGGATCTCCCCGGGCTGCGCCGCCTGCTCCAGGCGGGCGGCTACGTTCACCGCGTCGCCGGTCACGAACGAACTTCGCTCTCGCGGCCTGCCGACCACGACCTCTCCGGTGTTGACCCCGATGCGCAGCGAAAGCGTTTCGCCGAACAGATCGCGCATGCGCCGCTGCATGGCAAGCGCGGCATGCAGCGCCCGCTCGGCATGGTCCTCGAGCGACGCTGGCGCACCGAAGGCCGCCATGACCGCGTCCCCCGCGAATTTCTCGACTGTCCCGCCCGCGTTGTCGATCTCTGCGGACATGGCGTCGTAGAAGCGTTCGAGGAGATGTCGCGTGCGTTCCGCATCCTGCGAGCCGGCAAGTGCGGTGGAGCCGACGAGGTCGGCGAAGACGACGGTTGTCAGCTTGCGCTCGCTGCGGTCCCTCTCGACCTTGACCGGCGCAGCGCAGGACGGGCAGAACGCAGCCATAGGCGGTAGTGCTGCACCACACGACGCGCAGGTATCCATCCACGCGATTCTGCCGCTATTCGATGCGGAGCGGTACCTCTTTCGTCTCTCCACGCGCGATTCGCCAGGCGCGCAGGGCGCTCGCCGCGGTGGCGTCAGGATCGGCGAGGCTGGCGACGAGGTAGAACGGGTCGGCGTACATGGCCGTGCGGCGGTCGGTCGGCGACGGCACCGCCGCGGACCGCGTGTGTGAGTGGAAGATAGCAACCAGCTCCTCCCCGGTGTCCTCGATGGCGAACGTGATGCGCACCAGGTCCTCGGGATGGACGTTGTAGCGCAACGGCGAGGCTTCCGCGTTGCGGGCGGGGTGGAAGCGGGTGGCGCGGCCGCTCCCCGGCGGACCGGAGAGGAGGCCGCAGGCCTCGTTCGGCAGCTCCGCACGAGCGTGGCGCATCAGCTCGTCGGCAACCGATGGCGGCAGGGCAAGACCCGTCACCACAGCAGCGATCGCTCCAGCTCCTCGTCCAGGTCGTCGATGTCGCGGTCGTAGATGCCGGTCGAGAGGTATTTCCAGCCGCCATCGGCGAGGAGCACCACGATGCTCCCCTCCTCCATCTCGGCTGCGGCTCGCAGCGCGACGTGCAGGGCCGCACCGGACGAGAGGCCGGCGAAGATGCGCTCCTCGCGCAGCAGGCGGCGCACCCCGACCACCGCGTCGCGATTGCCGACCAGGTAACGGTCGTCCAGGACCGATGCGTCGAGCACCGGCG
>JBDTMU010000147.1:0-3995 GCA_039934115.1 Chloroflexota bacterium
AGATGGGGAAGAGGTCGGGTTCGTATCGCCATGCGACACCGTAGAAATCGAGGATCCTGGCCAATTCAGCCTCGCTCTGGTGAGCGAAGCGCGGCGAGCTTTTGGTCAGCGTCGCCGCCACTGTTCTCCGATCGTACCGGCCCGCCGGGCCCCTGGCGTCATCGAGGGCGAGTATAGCCCGGCGACTTATCCACAGAACGGCTTCGAACGCGGTGGTTGGTGGATAACTCCGGTTGCCCGGGCCGCCGCGGGCTGGTACGTTATCCGTCCTGCTTCCCCGGCGGCCGAGTACGGTAACCGGGCATGCGCGGGGCCGATGCGAAAGCCGGCCGACCCACCGCTCGTGACCGGGAAGACTGAAACGCCACCGGAGAGGCATTTTCGTTTGCCGAGCATCGATGACGGCGAGGCGACCAGGGCACGCGACGCCCTCGAGGAGCTGCTCGCCGATCTGCCGGCGATCGCGGGCACCCTCCCCAACGGTTTCCTCGACGCGGCCGAGCGCTTCGTCGCCCTGCTCCTGGCAGCCAACCGCCGCGTCAACCTGACCCGGGTCACCTCCCCGGGCGAGGTGGCGCGCCTGCACCTGCTCGACTCGCTCGCCGCGCTGCCGGAGATCGACCTCATGGCGCCGGACGAGGCGATCGACCTCGGCTCGGGCGGAGGGCTGCCGGCCCTGCCCCTCGCCATGGCGCGGCCGCAGATGCGTTGGACGCTGGTGGACTCGGTCGGCAAGAAGGCAACCATCCTGGCTGAGTTCGCGCAGGCGCTGAGCGTGTCCAACGTCACCGTCATCGCGGACCGGGCGGAGGCGCTCGGGCGCAGCGTTGCCCACCGGGCGCGCTACCGGCTCGTCACTGCCCGAGCCTGCGCCGCCCTGCCGGTGCTGGCGGAGCTCGCCCTGCCGCTGCTGGCGGTTGGAGGCTCGCTGCTGGCGTGGAAGGGGCCTCTCTCCGAGACGGACGAGGAGGTGCGGCGCGGCCAAACCGCAGCTGGCCAGGTCGGAGGCGGCCGCCTCCGGATCGTCGACCCCGGGGTGGCCGCGCTCGGCGGGCATCGGTTCGTGATCGTGCCGAAGGAGCGCCCGACGGAGGCTCGCTTCCCCCGCCGACCAGGGGAGCCTGGCCGCCGGCCGCTCGGCTGACCCTCGGTATACTCCGAGCCCCATGCGCCTCGCTGTCCTGTCGGACATCCACGCCAATCTCGCCGCGCTCGACGCCGTGTGCGACGAGCTGGGCGCGTTCGACGAGCTGTGGGTCCTCGGAGACATCGTGGGCTACGGACCGCAGCCCAACGAGGTGATCCGACGGCTGCAGGAGTTGGGGGCGCGCGCGGTCACGGGTAACCACGACGGCGCAGCAATCGGCACCGTCGATGCGTCGTGGTTCAACCCGGACGCCCAGGCGGCGATCCAGTGGACGGCGACAATGCTCGACGAGAATGCGCGCGCCTACCTGTCGGCGCTGCCGGAGGTGCGTCGCGACGGCGAGCTGACGGCGGTTCACGGCTCGCCACGTGAGCCCATCTGGGAGTACATCACCGACGCCGCCATCGCAGCGGCCAACTTCGGCGCGTTTGAGACCCGCCATTGCCTCTACGGCCACACCCACCTCCCGGTCGTCTATCGGTCCGATGGAATCCACGTGACCGTGATCCCGGCCACGGCCTCGTCCCCGATCGTCCTCGACGCGCGCCGTACCCTTATCAACCCGGGGAGCGTGGGGCAGCCGCGCGACGGGAACCCCGAGGCCTCGTACCTGGTGCTGGACACGGAGGCGGGCACCGCCGAGTTCCATCGGGCGCGCTACGACATCGCGCTGACGCAGCGCCTGATGCGCGAGGTGAGCCTCCCGCGCTGGCTCGTCGAGCGGCTGGCAATCGGTCGCTGAGGAGTGTCGACGCGCCGTAGGATATCGGTCGCATGATCTTCGGTCGACGCGAGAAGCGTCCTGCCCTGCTGACCTTCGACCGCATCCTGGTGCCGCTCTCCGGCACCGAGGCGGATGATGGGCCCCTTCGCCTGACCGCGATCCTTCTCGCCGGCACGGCCGGCCAGGCCTTCCTGCTGCACGTGATCGAGATCCCGTTCGAACGGCAGCTCGACGCGCAGGACCCAGCGGCGGTGGCGTTCGCGGACGAGGCGCTGGGACACGGCGAGGCTTTCCTTGCCGAGCACGAGGTCCAGGTCGAGACCGGCATCGCCCAGGCGCGGGCCGCCGGCGCCGCGATCGTGGACGATGCGGTGGAGCGACGCGCCGATCTGATCGTGATGGGGCTACGCTATAAGCGGCGCTTCGGCGGTGGATGGGACGCGGGGCGCACGGTCCCGTACGTCATGCGCAACTCGACTGCGCCGGTCTGGTGCCTTCGAGCCGAGACGGAGGAGTTGGCACACACACCATGAGGGTGATCATCATCGGCTGCGGGCGGGTCGGTGCTCGCACCGCCGCAGAGCTCGACCAGCGCGGCGACCACGTGACCGTGATCGACGTCGACCAGCGCGCCTTCAACCGGCTGCCGAGCACCTTCGCCGGCGTCACGGTGCGGGGCAGCGGCAGCGACGAGGACATCCTGCGCGGCGCAGGAGCCGATCTTGCCGACCTGCTCATGGCGCTGAGCGAGGGCGACAACCGCAACGCGATGGCGGCCCAGCTGGGGAAGCACATCTTCGGCATCCCGCGCGTCATCGCCAAGATCAACGACCCGCTGCGTGCGGAGGCCTATCGCACGCTCGGCCTCGAGACGATGTGCCGCACGGTGATCCTCGCGGACGCGCTCGTCGTCGCAGCGACCAAGGGAGCCGAGGCGACCAACGGGGCGGTGGAGCCACCGACCGCCGAGCCGCGACAGGGCGTGCCGCCCGCCAGCTCCCGGACGGCGGCCAAGGCCCAGGCCGCGATCGACGCGGCGGCGGGCAGCGAAGCGCCGGCGGGCGGCGAGGCCGCGGTCCGTCAGGCCACGGTCGATGACGAGGCCGGCTGACATGTACGTGGTCGTGATCGGCGGCGGGAACGTCGGCTACTACCTGACCAAAGAGCTGCTGGCGGCGGGCCACGAGGTGGTCATGATCGAGAAGGACCCCGGACGGGCGCGCACGATCGCCGATGAGCTCGGCAGCATTGTGATCCCGAACGACGGCTGCGAGGGGCGCTACCAGGCCGAGGCAGGGATGGCCCGCGCGGACGTCGTGGCCGCGGTGACCGGCGACGATGAGGACAACCTCGTCGCCTGCCAGGTGGCCAAGATGAAGTTCAACGTGCCGCGCGCGATTGCCCGGGTCAACAACCCGAGCAATGAGGCGCTCTTCCGGCGTCTGGCGATCGACGACACGGTCAGCCCGACGCGGAGCATCCTTGCCCTCATCGAGCACGAGATCCCGATCCACGACCTCCTCCATCTCGCCGAGCTGGAGGGTGGCGAGGTACAGATTGTCGAGGCGCAGCTGGACGCCAGCTCGCCCGTGATCGGCAAGGTGCTGCGTGACCTGGAGCTTCCGGAGGGGAGCGCCGTGGCGGTGGTGGTCCGCGACGAGCACGCCATCATCGTCCGCGCCGACACCACCTTGCGGGCCGGCGACAAGCTGCTGGCGGTCACCTCGGCAGAGCACGAAGCGGAGCTGCGCAGCCTGCTCATAGGGGAATAGGGACGCTGCGCCGGAGGCCGTGAAACGCGCGCTCCGGGGATCCGTGTTGAGGGAAGGTTCCTAACCGCCGTCCGGTAGGTCTCTTGACAACGTCATTGACAGACCTTACCGTACGGTGGCGTTGCTAATTACTTTGAGTATGCAGGGTATATGAGCTCAGTCCGCGATCCACAGCGTCCGCGCTACTTCATCAGCATCGCAGCCGAACTGGCCCAGGTGCACCCGCGGACGCTGCGCATTTACGAGGAGGAGGGGCTCCTCTGCCCACAACGGCGCAACAACCTCCGGCTCTACTCTGAGGCCGATATCAGGCGGGTGCGTATCATCCGCTTTCTCACCCGACGCCAGGGGG
>JBDTMU010000148.1:0-3992 GCA_039934115.1 Chloroflexota bacterium
CTCCGCGATCAGCAGGGCGGCCTCCCTGCCGATATCGGTGGCAAGCGGCACCAGCTCGAAGGGTGACCCGCGGAACGCATCCAGCCTGTCAACCAGGGTGGTCAGCCCCACCCCGGACAGCTCGGAAGCCCGAGCAAGCACGATGTCAAGGGCCGCTTTCGCCGAGGGCAGGTCGGCGGGCCGCACGTACAGCGTCCAGGACGGAATGTTCACCGCGATCGGCCTGCCCTCGCGATCGAAGATGAGGCCGCGCGGGGCGCGAATCGGCGTCTCGATGGTTCGTGCGGCCGCCGCCTGCGCCGCGTACAGGGCGCCGTCCACCACCTGAAGCTGGAAGAGGCGTCCTGCGAGGACGCCGAACAGGAGGACGGCAATCATCGTTGCGGCAACGAATCGGGCACGCGAAGGGCGCGCGGTCGGGGTGACCTCGAGGTCCGCCATCAGACGCTCACCACGCGGTGTTCTCGGCGGCTCCGGTCCGTGCCAGGAGGATCCGTGCCGGGAGCATCACGATCGCGGCGATGGCGGTGTTCAGGAGCGCTGCAGCGATGACCCTCTGGAACGGGAATCCCCCTGCCAGCGGCACGTCCACCATCTGCAGGATCCCCAGAAAGATGACGTCGACGACCACCGAGCCGACGAAGACCGATGCCAGTGGGTACCCCCAGGACAGTCGACCGAACAGACGTTCACCTCCAGCGACCGCCGCGGCCACCACCAGGAGTGCCAGGGGGAGGCTGCCGAGCGGCTGGCGGATCAGGAGGTTGGCCGTCAGCCCGCCCACGAACGCCCACGCCACACCGGGTGCGAAGCCGTTGAGCACGGTGACGAGCACCACGGCGACCAGGATGAGATTCGGGTGGACGTCGCCGATCACGAGGACGGGAGCCACTGCTGCGTGCAGGATCCCGATCAGGACTGCGAGGAGGAGACTGGCGTAGCTGATCTGTGTTCCTTGACCGGCTCGACTGCGACTGGGGCTCCAGCGGGCGGTGAGCCGAGTATACCGATCGGCCCGGCCAGACCGCGGTCCCAATCGGCTTGTTTCACGTGAAACTTTCGAGCCCCGGTAACGTCGCGATAACCCTTCGGTAAGGGTCCCGACTGCTAGAATATGTGGGCCCATTTCGAACTCGCAGCGGAGTGCCGGTGATCAGGGTCACGGCATGTACCAACCAGAAGGGCGGCGTTGGAAAGACGACGACCGTCGTCAACCTGGCGGCGTATCTGGCCCTCTCCGGAACATCGACCCTCGTCATCGACCTGGACCCACAGGGCAACGCCACGAGCGGCCTGGGGATAGACCGAAGGTCGCTGGATCGGTCGGTGTACGACGCTCTCATCGACCGGGTGCCGATCGGTGAGCTCGTGGTCGAGACATCGATCGCCGGGCTCGACCTTGTCCCGGCCGCGATGGCGCTGTCGGGCGCTGAGGTCGAGCTGGTCAACCTGCCGGCGCGCGAGCATCGGCTCTCGGCCAGCCTGGCTGACCTGGACCACAAATATGAAAGAGTGCTCATCGACTGCCCGCCCTCGCTTGGGCTGCTGACGGTGAATGCGCTGACTGCGGCTGACGGGGTGTTGATCCCGATTCAAACGGAGTACTACGCGCTTGAGGGACTGAGCCAGTTGGTGAATACGATCCGCATGGTCCGCGAGGCGCTCAACCCGCGCCTCGAGATCGATGGTGTGCTGCTGACGATGTATGACGGCCGGACGCGACTCTCGGTCCAGGTTGCGGCGGAAGTGCGTCGACACCTCGAGGGTGCCGTGTATGACACTGTCGTGCCTCGCAGCATTCGGCTCTCTGAGGCACCCAGCCACGGCGTACCGATCGCGATCTACGATCCTTCGTCGCGGGGCGCCGAGGCCTATGGCCGTCTCGCGGCCGAGGTGACCGCACGTGGCTAAGACCTTCGGCCTCGGCCGCGGATTGGATGCATTGATCCCGCGTGCCGCGCAGGCATCCGATGTGCCGGAGATCCCGGTCGAACGCATCTCACGGAACCCGCACCAGCCCCGCAACCACTTCGATGAAGCGGACACGGCAGAGCTCGCCGCCTCGATCGGGCTGCACGGTGTGCTCCAGCCGATCGTGGTGCGCACCACCGCCGCCGGGGGCTATGAGCTGATCGCCGGTGAGCGGCGTCTGCGCGCGGCACGGATTGCAGGCCTCACCCACATCCCCGCCGTGGTCCGGGAATCTGCCGACGGCGAGCAGCTCGAGCTCGCCCTGGTGGAGAACCTCCAGCGCCAGGATCTCAACGCGATCGAGGAGGCCGCCGCCTACCGCGAGCTGATCGACCGCTTCGAGCTCTCGCACGAGGAGGTCGCGCGCAGGGTCGGCAAGAGCCGCGTGACGATCAGCAACGCCCTCCGCCTCCTCGACCTCACTCCTGAGACGCGCGAGGCGATCGCCGACGGACGGATCACCGAGGGCCACGGTCGAGCACTGGCCGCGCTGACCGTCCCCGAGCTCCAGCGGGCGGCTCTCCTGATCGTCATCGAGCGCCATCTCTCGGTGCGGCAGACGGAGGAGCTCGTTCGCCGCAAGCGTGATTCGAGCGGCGCGAGGCAGCGCGGCGCGATCTCCGGCGACCTGGCGGACCTCGAGGCGCAGCTTCGCGGCCTCCTGGCCACCAGGGTCGGCATCGTGCGTACGCGGCGCGGCGGCCGACTCGTGATCGACTTCTACTCCGACGAGGAGCTGGATCGCCTCCACGCGATCATCGCCCGTGGCGTCAGCGGAGGTGGCGCATGACGGCGCAGCCGGCGCGCCGCCCGCGGCGCGCCAAGGCCAGCTCGGACTACACGGCCGCCAACATCCAGGTCCTGGAGGGGCTCACCGCCGTTCGGAAACGGCCCGGGATGTACATCGGCTCCACCGGCCAGCGCGGCCTGCACCAGCTCGTGTGGGAGGTCGTCGACAACAGCATCGACGAGGCGATGGCGAATGTCGCCACGCGCATCGACGTGACGATCCACGACGACGGCCGCGTCGAGGTGGTAGACGACGGCCGCGGCATTCCGGTCGGGAAGCACACCTCGGGCAAGGACGCGCTCGAGGTGGTCCACACCGTCCTGCACGCCGGCGGCAAGTTCGGTGGGGGAGGCTACAAGGTCTCCGGCGGACTGCACGGCGTCGGGGTCAGCGTCGTGAACGCCCTTTCCGTGGCGATGCGCGTCGAGGTCCTCCGCGACGGGAAGCGCTGGGCGCAGGAGTACAGCCGCGGCACGCCCAAGGGGCCTGTCCGGCAGCAGGGGGGCGCGGCGGAGGCGAATCGCGGGCTCGTCACCGCCAAGGAGCGCCAGCATGGGACGCGGACCTTCTTCCAGCCCGATCCGGAGATCTTCGAGACGCTCGACTTCAGCTGGGATCTCATCGCCACGCGGCTGCGGGAATCCGCCTACCTGAACAAGGGGCTCTGGATCTGCCTGCGCGACGAGCGAGCCGATCGCGAGAAGAACTTCTACTTCGAAGGCGGTGTGACCAGCTTCGTTCGGCACCTGAATCGGCGCCGCGACGTGCTCAACCAGCGACCGATCCATGTCGAGCGGATGGTTGGCACGACCAGTGTGGAGGTCGCGCTCCAGTACAACGACGGCTTTGCCGAGAACGTGCTGGCCTTCGCGAACAACATCCACACGGTCGACGGAGGCACCCACGTCACCGGCTTCCGCGCGGCGCTCACCTCGTCGCTCAACGACTGGGCGCACAAGGCCGCCGTCCTCTCCGAGAAGGACGCCAACCTGAGCGGCGAGGATGTTCGTGAGGGCCTCACCGCCGTCATCAGTGTCAAGCTCACCGATCCCCAGTTCGAGGGACAGACCAAGGCGAAGCTGGGTAACGCCGACGTCAAGGGAGCGGTGCAGGCGGCCGTCGCCGACGGGATCATCCAGCACCTCGAGGAGAACCCGGCCGACGGCCGGCGGATCGTCGAGAAATCGGTCACCGCGGCCCGTGCGCGAGAGGCGGCGCGCAAGGCTCGCGA
>JBDTMU010000149.1:0-3966 GCA_039934115.1 Chloroflexota bacterium
CCTGCCCTGACACTTCCCACCGGAGGCAACAAATGACGGAAACGTCGATCGACCCACGATTCAGCGATCCCGACGCCAAACCCACCGCCTGGGCCGATGCCCAACGCGAGCTCGAGCAGGCAAAGGCCTACTGGCTTTCAACGGTCCGCGAAGACGGCTGGCCTATCGGCTCAACGCAACCAAGGCATTCGGGTTCGCCAAGGGGCCGTTCAGCCAGACCCGCTGGCGGTTCGACCCGTAGGTGGCACGGCCCCCGGCCGTCAAGGTCGTTCGTGCTGCACGACTGCGCGACTGCACGACTGCACGGTTGCACGAGCACCCTCGACACCGCGCTCAGGCACGCGGGATGGGCCTGGCCTCCTTCGCCAGCCGCTCGAGCAGAGACACGGCGTGGCTGATGGGCGGGAGCGCCTGCATCTCCTCCGAGAAGCGTTGGGCGTTCGCCCGGTAATGCAGCTCGGCGAGCACCTCGCGGATCCGGCCCCGGATCGTGGCGGGGTTGCGCTCCTCGGGTGACACCGCCCGGCCCAGGCCGAGCGCCTCGACCCGTTCCGCGGTGTACGGCTGATCGCCCCCGATCGGGATCACGACCAGCGGGATTCCAAGCCGGAGCGCCTCCTTGGTGCTGTTGAAGCCTCCGTGCGTGACGAACATCGCGCACTCCGACAGCACCTGGATCTGCGGCACGTACGCCTCGATCCGCACGTTCGGCGGTGGGGTCCCGAATCGGGCAGGATCCTGGTCCCGGCCGATCGCCGCCACCACCTCGATCGGCTCCCCGGTGACCGCCTCGATGATCGCCTCGAAGAGCCCCGGCAGGGTGTTCATCAAGGTGCCGAGCGCGGCCAGCACCAGCGGGCGCTCCCGCGGCTCGTCCAGCCAGGCGGGGCGCGTCTCGCCGGGGCGCTCGGGGTTGTCGTAGCGGATGAAGTGGATGGTGGGGAGGTGCGTCATGTCCCCATCCCAGCTCGGCGGGATGAAGGCGATGTGGAGGTAGCGGAACATCATCTGAGCGTCGGGATCGGGTGGCAGGCCGATCTCCGCGCGACGAGCCGACAGCGCATCGGCGAAGAGCTCGCGCCGGTCGGCCCGGGAGCTCCAGGCGCCCGTACCGATCGAGGCGTGTGGCAGCCCCACCTTCTCCGCCACCAGGCTGGCGGCAAACTCGGCGTTCTCGTGGACCAGCACGTCCGGCCGCCATGTTTCGACGTGGCGGAGCATGTCGGGGATCATCCGCACGGTGGCGCGCCCCGCGAAGACCTCCTGCTGGATGAATCGGCCGCGTGAGGGATCGCCCAGGGGCGGTGCCCCGTCCGAGAGCTCGGCGAGCGACTCGGCGCCACCAGGCAGGTGCTCCAGGCCGCAGCGCCGGACCTCATCGGCGAATGCATCGGCGCAGCAGATGGCGACCTCGTGGCCGGCGGCGGCCGTGGCCAGTGCCATCGGGATGATCGAGTTGAAGTGGCCGGTGGCCGGGATCGAGCTGATGAGGACGCGCATGCGCGCGAAGGCTACTTCGCGCCGATCTGCTTCATCAGGCCGGCCGAGTCGAACTGATGCCAGTGCTCGCTGACCTTGCCGTCTCGCACGCGGAAGATGTGGATCTCGCCGATCTCGTAGCTCCGGCCACTGGCCGGCATCCCCATGAACTCGCCGACATGCCGAGCCCCCGCGGTGAGCCGCACCGCTACCTGGTCGCCCTCGCCGATCTCGTCCTCGATGCTGAACTTCGCATCGGCCAGCCCCTTCGCGACCCGCGCCATCGCTGCCTTGAGGCCCTCCTTGTCGGCATTCCCCCAGGTGTGACCGATGAAATCATCGGCGCATAGCTCGTCGACCGCCTCGAGCCGGCCCTGCTCGAAGATCTCCTTGATGAAGCGGCGGACGAGCGCCTTGTTGTCCTCAACTGACATGAATTCCACCTCGCTGGCTCGAATCTGGCGTGGCGTACAGTACCGCCGTGCAGCTGACGATCACCACGTTTGTCTCGGTCGACGGCGTCATGCAGGGCCCGGGTGGGCCGGATGAGGATCGCAGCGACGGGTTCGACCGCGGCGGATGGCTGGTACCGCACTTTGACGAGGCGACCGGCGAGTTCATGACTGAAGTCTTCGCCAAGGCCGACGCGTTCCTGCTGGGACGACGAACGTACGAGATCTTCGCCGCGTACTGGCCGAAAGTGACCGATGCGGACGATCCGGTCGCGAACCCACTCAACGCGCTTCCCAAGTACGTCGTCTCGACGAGGCTCCGCTCCGCGGACTGGCATGACTCGACGATCATCAAGGGCGACATCCCCGCCGAGGTTGCAAAGCTCAAGGAGATGCCCGGCCGTGAGCTGCAGGTCCACGGCAGCGGCACCCTTGCGCGCACGCTGCTCGAGAACGACCTCGTTGACGAGTGGCGGCTGCTTGTCTTCCCCGTCATCGTCGGTGCGGGCCGGCGCCTGTTCCCGGAGCTGGGAGTTGCTACCGGTCTGCGCCTCGTCGATTCACGTACCACAGCGTCCGGCACGGCGATCCACGTGTACCAGCCCACCGGCCGAGCCGAGTTCGGAGAGGTTCCGCAGGTGTGACCCAGCGCGACCGATAGCTGTCGCGGCCGGCTCCGACGATGCCGGCATGAGCGTCATCTCCTACCGGCAGTTCATCAATCGCGACCTTCCGCTGACGGAGCGCGGCTGCACCTCGAAGGCGATCTTCCTCAGT
This sequence comes from Chloroflexota bacterium, assembly GCA_039934115.1. Classification (GTDB taxonomy): domain Bacteria; phylum Chloroflexota; class Limnocylindria; order QHBO01; family QHBO01; genus CF-167. The sequence goes on from JBDTMU010000149.1 coordinate 2,709, forward strand.
CGCAGCGAAGCCCGGTCCTCCGCCCGGCGCAATCGCCGCAACGATGGCTCGCTGCACCCGTACCACTGCCGCACCTGCGATTGGTGGCACCTCGGCCATCGACGCTAGGAGCTCAGCCAGCCTTCCACGACGTGTAGACCGGTGGCCAGTCATCGGCACTCCCCCGCTCACCGAAGATCGCATGCTCGATGGACGCGCGCCGTGCCGACCTGCCAGGCACGGCGTCGTCGTGTCCGGCAACTGGCCGGAGGCCGATGGGTTGTTCCCGTGTACGCCCAGCGAGCACTACGACCAAGTTCTGCAGCGGAATGCTCTCTTCTTGTGCCTGGTGTGCACCCGACGTTCATGGCGGCCAACTTGAGGGCTCGAGATGGCGGTGAGGCATGTCTGCTTGCCGGTTATGCACGCTGGGCGTACACAAGCGCCGAGCTACGGCCCGTTCGATCCGATCGCCGTAGAGTACGGATGTGGTGAACTATTCCCGGGCTGAGGCAGCGGATCGGGCCGGTGTCGGCTTTGACGACGTCAACCGCTTGGTCGACCTGGGGATCGCGGAGTACGCCCGTCCGGGCGAGGTGCTGGTCAGTCGGCAGGTGGTCGACGCCTCTGCCGGGGCCGATGCCTCATTCACCGAGTTCGGCCTCGTGGAGCTCAAGGGAGTCGGCGGCGAGATGCAGCTGCACGCGGCGCATCGGCCCGGCTGAGGCGTGACCGCCCCGCGGTCATGACAGCCACGATGACCCGCAACATGCCCGCCCAGCGGTCCTAACTGCCAAATCGACCTGCAAGTTGCCCGCCCAGTGGTCAGACGAGCCAGGTTAACGCCCCGAAATTGCTGGATGCGTGGTCTGCTTGTCCTTTGTGACCACCGGGCGGTCATTATCGAGAACCGGCCCGATGTCGGGTTCGGGGCTCGCGGCACGTTGTCCTAGGTGACGGCAGCTTCCACTACGCTGCCAGAGCCGGAGGAAGGCCGTGTTGAGGGTACCGCTCGTGAACGAGAACCTGGGCCTGCCCGTCGAGATCGAAGCCGATCGGCTGGAGCCGTCCGGGTTCACCAAGCTCTACGAGAAGCACCGGCTCCCGGTGTACCGATATCTCCGCGCCCGAACCAACAGCGACGAGGACGCCCTGGACCTCGCCGCCACGACCTTCGAGCGGGCGTACGCCAACCTGGGACGCTTCCGCCGGCGCGATGGCGGCGTCCAGGCATGGCTGCTGCGCATCGCGCGCAACACCGCCATCGATGCCCATCGGC
>JBDTMU010000150.1:0-3928 GCA_039934115.1 Chloroflexota bacterium
CACCCGAGGCTCCGACCGCGGCCGAGGCAGCCACAGATGGTGCGACCGGCGAAGCGCGCCGGCGCCGTCGACGCCGCGGCGGGCGAGGCCGCGGACGGGGTCGCAGCCACACCGATGAGGTGACCGCAACAGCTCCCGCTGCCGCCGAAGCTCCCATCGGCTGGACTGAGCTCGATGACATCTCGCAGGCCGGCCAGGCCGACGCTGAGGAGAATCGCGAGTACTCGTTCGAGGAGGCCGATGCGGCGACGCTGGCCGAGCTCGGCCTGCTCCCCTCCGAGGAGGTCAGCGCAGCTCCCGATGCCGAGGCTCCTGCGACCGAGACCCCAGCTCCCAGGCCGAGGCGGGGCCGCAAGCCGGTTGAGGCATCAGCTGAGGCAGAGCCGGCCGAGGCTCCCAAGCCAAGACGAGGCCGCACTCGCGCGGCTGCTGCCGCAACAGCGCCCTCCGAGGACGAGTCAGCAAGCGCCCCGACGCAGAGCAGGCGGCGAGGCCGGACGGCGAAGGCCAAGACTGGCGACACGGCAGAGGCAGCTGCCCCGAAGCCGCGAAGCAGGTCCCGCGCCAAGCCGGCCGCTGAGCCAGCGCCCGCGGAAGGCCCCAGCGAGGGCGCCGAAGAGGGGATCTGGCAGCGCTTCCGGGGCGCTCGGACCAAGGCTCCGTAGCTCCGCCCCGGACACACAGAGGCCGGCTCCCGAGCCGGCCTCTCGCGGAGATGTCAGAGCTAGCTGAGGGTTACTCGACCTCGTCGAGGGTTGTCGGCTTCGGAGTTCGCTTGCGGGCCGCCGCAGGCGGAGTGATGAGTGGCGCCTCGATCGCCTCGGCAATCGGCTCTGCGATCGCCTCGCCGTTCAGTTCGCCGTCAACCTCCGGTCGCTGGAAGATCGGAACCCAGTCGCCGGCGGATTCGGCCACCTCCCGAGCGCGGGTCGCGACCTCTCGAGCACCGGTCGAAGCGACCTCGCGGGCGCGGGTCGCCGCGTCCTTGGCGGTGACGGCCAGCTCGTCGCGCATCTGACGGCCCGCCTTGGGCGCGGTCAGGATGGCCGCGATCAGGCCACCAATCGCGCCGAGCAGCAGGCCGGCAAAGAACGATCCCCAGTGGCGCTGTTCGCGCCGGGCGCGAAGGCCCACCCGAACTGCGGCATCGTCGATCAGCTCCCGCGCGACGGGAACCGCGGCGCCGGCCGCGCCGAGCGCGACGGTGCGCTTGTTCCACAGCTGGTTGAGGCCTGGAAGCATCTCCTGCCGCCACGTGCGGCTGCCCCAGCGCAGCGCCTCTCGGCCCGCGCGCGCAGCATCGCGGCGGATCGGCTCGGCGTCGCGCCAGCCGTCGGCTGCCCGGTCAGAAGCCGTCTGCGCGGCCTCGCCGATGGCGGCCATGAGGGCACGGCTGCGCTTCGTCACGTTGTCTTGGACCTTCGGGTCGAACAGTCGCTCGACCATCGACCTGGCATTGGTCGTTACCTGATCGGCCATGGCTGACATCTCCTTGGGTCTCAGGTTGGGGGCGTGCCCAAGTATCTCATCATTCCCGAAATGGCGCCCCGCCGGCCGCCTTAACGGTGCGGCGGATCCGGTTGCCGGCCGGCCGCCAGCGCGCGTGCCCGAGCGGTTCGGCGGGGCAAATGGCATGGTGACAACCGAGGCCTGATCGGCTCCTTACCGGGGGCTTACCGGCTGCCCTCCCTATACTCCGGCGGTGACCCCGATGACGTCAGAGGCGGGCTTCCTCAGCCTCGGGCAGGCGACCTCGCGGACGATCGTGCAGCGCTCGGCCGCCAGCGGTCGCCTCCAGCGCACGCTCCTGGTCCACGGTCCCGCAGGGAGCGGCAAGGGGGCATTCGTCGACGACCTGCTGGCGCTCCTCCTGTGCCGGGCGGACGAGGGGGAGCGGCCGTGCAACGTCTGTCCCGGCTGTCGCGGGGCGCGCGCCCGCACCCACCCCGACCTGGTGATCGGATCGCCGGAGCGCTGGCGGGAGGATCGGTCGACCGGGGAGAGCATCGTCGCGTCGGCGCGCAGCTGGCTCGCCGACAGCGCAGGTGCCCCGATCGTCGGCGAGCGGCGCGTCCTCCTGGTCGAGGGCGTCGATCGGGCCAACGAGCAGACCCAGAATGCGCTGCTCAAGGCGCTCGAGGAGCCGACCAGCCGGCACATGTTCGTCCTGGTGGCGGATGAGCCAACCAGGGTCCTGCCAACCATTCGGTCCCGGAGCCAGTCACTGCGGGTCGGGTCGGTGCCGCGCGCCGAGCTGGTTGCGTGGCTCGTCGATCGCGAGCGCCTGCCTGCCGACCAGGCCGAGGCCCTGGCACGGATCGCGGGCGGCATGCCCGGCACGGCGATCGGGTACGCCCGGGCGCCGCGGCTGGTGGACTGGCGTCGTCGAACCCAACGCGAGCTGCTGGGGCTGCTGGGACGCGGCCGGGCGGATCGGTTCAGCTCGGTCCGCGATCTGCTGGACGACGCCGCGCGCATCGGCGTCGAGCAGCCGAGCGAGAGCGAGCTGCAGGTGGTCGAGGAGGGGGTGCGACCGACCGGCGGCGCACAACGCGAGGCGGCGCTCCTCATCGTCGAAGCCTGGCTCTCCCTGGCGCGCGACCTGGCGGTGGCCGCCGCGGGCCGACCCCGGATCGCCGCGGCCACGGCCCTCGATCCAGAGCTGCCCGTGATCGCGGAACGGATCGGTCAGCCCGCGATCCGCGACTTCATCATGCTGCTCGAGCGAATCCGCGACGGCCTGCGCCAGAACGCCGCTCCGCGCCTGGCTCTCGAGGTCGCCATGCTCGCCTGGCCGACGCAGGCGCCCCGGTGAATGGCGCCCCCGCCGGGGACGTCGAGCGTCTCACCGCGACCATCATCGGGCGAGTCCAGGGGGTCGGATTCCGGTGGTGGGTCCGCTCGGCCGCGGATCGGATGGGCCTGACTGGCTGGGTCATGAATGGCGCCGACGAGCGGTCGGTGGACGTGGTTGCCGAGGGGCGCGCCGCCTCACTCGATCAGCTTGAACAGATGTTGCGCGACGGGCCTCCCGGCGCGGTGGTCGATCGGGTGGAGGCCACCCGCTCCCCGGCGTCCGGCGGCTACCACCGCTTTCAGATCACCCGGCCGTGAACTGGCGCGCGATTGGCTGCGGCACGCTGGCCATCGTCGTCTTCCTGGCGGTCGGGCTGTGGGGGATGTCGAAGGCATTCGATCGTCTGGAGGGCTGCCCGGACCGTCTCCAGTGGGGCGACCGCGTCTACCTGCCGACGGCATCACATCGGCCCCAGCCGAGCTTCGCGGAGGGTTCCCCGGTGGAGATCGGCTCAACCTTCATCGGCCTGACCACGCGAACGGTATGGGGCCCGCCGGGGAGCACGTCCTCGCAATCGGCCACTGACCGGCCGAGTCGCATCTACCTCGACTGCGACGACGGCAGTGTCCTGCTCTTCGCAGTGGAGAGCCCCGCGCCCTAGCCGGCCCGCTCGATCTGCTGGTGGGCAGCCAGCGCGTAGCGATCCGTCATGCCGGCGACGTAGTCGGCGACCTGGGTGACGAGGGGGGCATCGGCCTCCCGATAGGTGGCCGGGATCTGGTCCGGATGCGCCAGGTGGTGATCGACCAGGGTGCGCAGCGTGTCGATCGCGACGCGCTGCTCTCGAAGCAGGGGCGCTGCGAGGTAGACCCGATCGAACATGAAGGCGCGCAGCTCGTGCATGACAGCCAGCGTCTGGTCATCCATGCGCACCTCCCCGACCCGCAGCGAGTGGTCGAGCACCGCGTCGATCATCTCGCCGACCCAGACCCGCCCCGGCTCGCCGAAGCGCGCCATGACGGCAGCCGGAAAGGAGTCGGCCTCGAGGACGCCCGCGCGGATGGCGTCCAGCGCGTCGTGGGCCAGGTAGGCGATCCGGTCGGCGTATCGGACGCACAGGGCCTCCTGCGT
>JBDTMU010000151.1:0-3917 GCA_039934115.1 Chloroflexota bacterium
TTTCTCGCCCTGGGCCTGCTGGGACTCCTGATGCGGCTCGATCAGGCCGGAATCCTGGTGATCTCACCGGACTGGTTCTACCGCCTCATGACGCTCCACGGCGCAGGCATGGTCGGGGCAGTCCTGCTGGCGGCATTGGGTGGTCTGTGCGCCGTGCTGAGTCAGTGGGTACGGCTGAGCGCCAACGCTCTCTGGATCGCATTCGTGGCCTACATGACCGGCATGGGGTTGATCATACTCGCCACCCTGCTCGGTGGGTTCGCCGGGGGCTGGACGGTCCTACATCCGCTTCCATTCGACGGACGGACCTGGTCGCTGGCGGCGGCACTCGCCGTCTACGGCGGCTACCTGTTCACTGCTCTCGGCCTGCTCATCGTGTGCGTCGCCATCCTGCGGGCAACGATCACCGCGCACGGCGGGCTCGCGGGGGCGCTGGCCCTCCGGTACCTGATCGCTCCAAGGCGCGAGCCGCCAGCCGGCCTGCCGCGCCCGGCCGAGCTCATCGCGACCGTCATCGCGATCGACGGCCTGGTCGCCGCGCTCGCCGGCCTCGTCTACCTGGTTCCCTTGTTCGCGCAGGCCGCCGGAATTGTCCCGGCGGTGGACGCGCTTTTCGCCAAGAACTTCGTCCTCCTCTTCGGCCACACCATGGCGAACCTGAGTATCTACGTGGCGGCAGGGATCGTCTACGCGGTGCTGCCGGTCTACACTGGCCGGCCGTGGAAAACGACCTGGCCCGTGGTCCTCGCCTGGGACCTGCTGATCGGGCTGATGCTGGTCAACTACTCCCACCACCTCTACCAGGACTTCGCCCAGCCCCTCGCGCTACAGCTCCTCGGTCAGCTGGGCTCCTACGCCGTGGGCCTGCCGGCCTTTATCGTGACGATCGTGGGAGCTCTCGCGCTGATTTATGGCTCGGGACTGCGTTGGTCCGTGCCGTCGATTCTGATCGTGCTGGGAATCTGGGGTTGGGTGTTCGGAGGGCTCGGCGCATTGCTGGATGCGACACTGCCGGTCAACCAGGTGATGCACAACACCATGTGGGTGCCCGCGCACTTCCACACCTACTACATTCTCGGCGCGGCGGCATTCGCGTGGGCCTACCTCTATCATTTACTTGCCGGGTTGAGCGGTGTGCCGGACGGCCGCGGCAGCCGGATTGCCGCCTGGCTCTATGGACTAGGGGCCGCGGGCTTCGTGATCATGTTCTTCGTGGCCGGCGCCCACAGCGTGCCGCGGCGATATGCGGTTCACCTACCGGAGTGGCAGATCTTCGCCCGCGTTGCGGTGCCGTTCGTGCTGCTCCTCGCCCTTGCGCTCGCCTGGCTCGCGATCGACATGCTGACACGGCTACGACCCGCGTGGCGGCGCACCGGCGTCCCCGTTGCCTGAGCTCGGCCAGACGGGCGTGTGGACCCAGCTGCTGGGCCGGTGGCAATGGGAACCTTTTATTGTCGCGATCGTCGTGGGAGCCGGCCTCCTCTACAGCGCCTTCTGGGCCCGTCAGCGCGTGCTAGCCGGTGCCACGCGGGTGGGCTGGCGTCACCTGGTTGCATGGCTCGCAGGACTGGCGGCAGTTGCCGTGGCCTTGCTCTCGCCACTCGGGACGCTGGACCACGAGCTGTTCTGGATTCATATGGTGCAGCACGAGCTGTTCATCTTCATGGCGCCGCCGCTGTTTCTCTTCGGCGTGGTTCCGTTCCTGCAAGTTGCGGGCACCCGCACTCTCCCCGCGCCAATGGCATGGCTGGTTCGCGTGCTTGGGCGGCCTCTCGTCGCCCTGGCCTGCTCCACCGCCATCTTATGGCTGTGGCACGCGCCGGCAGCCTATGAACTCGCCCTGGCCAGCGAGCCCGTTCACCGGCTCGAGCACCTCTCGTTCCTCGGAGCCTACCTCGTGTACTGGCGGCCTCTCATGCGTCTCGGCGGGACACCCCCGATCCTGCGCACCGGGGCATCGCGCGCCCTATACCTGCTCGCGGGAGGCACCCAGTCGGCAGTCCTCGGCGCGCTGCTGACGTTCGCGGGGACGCCATATTACCGCCACTACGTGGACACGGCGGGCGCCTGGGGATTCACCCCCCTCGCGGATCAGCAGCTTGGAGGGGCCGTCATGCTGTTTTCGGGAGCCGCGGCATACGTCGCGGCGGCAGCGCTCACGATCCCAGATGCCTGACCAACCGAGATCGACGAGGGTTTGCATGGTCACGGTAAGGCACTATCCATCGTTAGTAAGGTTTAGCCGGGGTTGGCTGCCCTACCCCCGGCGTGGGCAGACGGGCGCACGGTCGTGACCGTGGATCCGCGGGCGGGACAGCCCGCCGACCCATCGATGCTGGCGAACATCCCGAAACTGATGACGGCGTACTACACGCGGCGGCCCGATCCGTCGGTGGACGAGCAACGGGTGGCGTTCGGGACCTCGGGCCATCGCGGGTCCGCGTTTGACGGCGCCTTCAACGAGGCCCACATTCTCGCCATCACCCAGGCGATCTGCCTCTACCGGCAGCAGCAAAAGATCGACGGGCCGCTCTTTCTCGGCATCGATACGCACGCGCTGTCGGAGTCGGCTTTCGCGAGCGCGCTGGAGGTGCTCGCCGCGAACGGTGTCGCCGTGATGGTTGACGACCGGGACGGGTACACCCCGACCCCGGTCGTTTCTCACGCGATCCTCACCTACAACCGCGGCCGCTCGAGTGGTCTCGCCGACGGGATCGTCATCACGCCCTCCCACAACCCACCGAGGGACGGAGGCCTCAAGTACAACCCGCCGCACGGGGGCGGGGCCGATACGCCCACCACGGCCTGGATCCAGGATCAGGCCAACCGGCTCCTGGCCGGCGGTCTCGCGGGGGTGAAGCGGGTTCCCTTCGAGCGGGCACGCGGCGCCTCCACGACGCACCGGCACGACTACATGGAAGCCTACATCGGCGATTTGGCGAACGTCGTGGACTTCGACGTGCTCCGTTCCACTCGGCTCAACCTAGGCGTCGATCCGCTCGGTGGCGCCGGCGTGCGCTACTGGGGGATGATCGCCGAGCGCTACGGCCTCTCGATCACCGTCCTGAGCGAGGAGGTGGACCCCACCTTCCGCTTCATGACCCTCGATTGGGACGGCAAGATCCGCATGGACCCCTCCTCGGTATACGCCATGCAGCGACTGATCGCGGTCAAGGAGCGATTCGACGTTGCCTGGGCGTGCGACACCGACCACGACCGGCACGGCGTGGTGACCAGGAGTGCAGGTCTCCTCAACCCGAACGCCTATCTCGCCGTCGCCATCGCCTATCTCATTGCCCACCGGCAGTCGTGGCCCACGGACGCAGGCATCGGCAAGACGATCGTGAGCAGCAGCATGATCGACCGCGTGGCGGCGCGGCTGGGGCGCCCGCTCGTGGAGGTGCCTGTCGGCTTCAAGTGGTTCGTGAGCGGCCTTCTGGGCGGCTCCCTCGTCTTTGCGGGTGAAGAGAGCGCGGGGGCGTCGTTCATTCGCCGAGACGGCACCGTGTGGACCACGGACAAGGACGGCATCATCCTCGGCTTGCTCGCCGCGGAGATGACGGCGGCTACGGAGCGTGACCCCGGCGAGCTTTACGGGGACCTCACCCGCGAGTTCGGCGAATTCGCCTACGAGCGCATCGATGCTCCGGCCACGCCGGAGCAGAAAGCGCTGCTGCGGCGGCTCTCCGGGCAACAGGTGAAGGCCACCGAACTCGCTGGTGAGAGGATCACGAGCCTGCTGACGAAGGCACCGGGCAATGATGCTCCGATCGGAGGGCTGAAGGTGGTCACCGCTCGCGGGTGGTTCGCCGCCCGCCCGTCCGGTACCGAGAGCGTCTACAAGCTCTACGCGGAGAGCTTCTTGGGCCGCGACCATCTGCGGCGCATCCAGGAGGAGGCGCAGGCGATCGTCCAGA
>JBDTMU010000152.1:0-3902 GCA_039934115.1 Chloroflexota bacterium
GCCTCATCCGCATCGTGCGCCGGTTGGGCCCGGCGCATTCACACGGTATGGGCGCACCCGCGCAAAGCGCGACTCAAATTTCGTTGCGCGTCTCCCGCACAACCCGCGGCATCCGCGCCGCGGTATGAGGCGGGCTTATCAGGCGGCACCGCAGGGGGCGCATCGGTGCAGGAGCATGAGCCTGCCTCATGTGAGGCCCCTACTATCTGAGACCGATGCGCTTCCAGATGCTGCCGCGCGGATCGTGGCCAGACTTCCTGGACCTGCCGTGGTCGGAGCCGCTGGCAGGCTGGGAGTCGCCGCGCATCGTGGAGGTGGCGCGCGGCATCAGCCGCCACGTCGTGCGCTTTGTGGACTACGACGGCCAGCTGTATGCCCTCAAGGAGCTGCCCGAGCCGCTCGCCGAGCGCGAGTTTCGGCTGCTGCGGGAGCTGGACGCGGCATCGGTCCCGGTGGTCGAGGTGGTCGGCGTGGTGAGCGGCCGCGAGGACCTGGACGCTGTGCTGATCACACGTCACCTCGAGTTCAGCCTCCCCTACCGGACCCTCTTCACGCAGCGCGGCATCTCGGACCTGCATCACCGGCTCCTCGATGCCGTGGCCGAGCTGCTGGTGCGCCTGCACCTGGCCGGCTTCTTCTGGGGTGACTGCTCGCTCTCCAACACCCTCTTCCGGCGGGATGCCGGATCGCTGGCGGCCTACCTGGTCGATGCGGAAACGGGCGAGTTGCACCCATCACTGTCGGACGGGCAGCGCACGTACGACCTCTCGATCGCCGAGGAGAACTTCGCCGGCGAGCTGCTCGACGTGATGGCGATGCTGGCCGAGCAGGGGGAGGCGCCGAGCTCGAGCATCGACGACCCACTGGCCGTCGCCTCCGAGCTGCGCCCCCGCTACGAGAGCCTGTGGAGCGAGCTTACCCGGGACGAGGTGATCGGTCCGAACGAGCGCTATCGAATCGATGAACGCCTGCGCCGCCTCAACGAGCTGGGCTTCGACGTCGAGGAGGTCGAGCTGCTCACGGTGGAGGGCGGCTATCGACTGCGGCTGCCGACGCGGGTCGTGGAGGCAGGACACCATCGGCGCCGGCTGCTGACCCTGACCGGCCTCGACGTCGGCGAGAACCAGGCACGCCGCCTGCTGAATGACATCGCGCGATACCGCGCCGAGCTGGAGGCCGCGGAGGGGCGCAGCCTCCCCGACTCGGTGGTCGGCTATCGCTGGCGTGCCGAGGTGTTCGAGCCCGCGGTGGCGGCGGTCCCGCCCGAGTTGCACGCCAAGCGTGCGCCGGCCGAGCTCTTCCACGAGCTCCTCAACCATCGCTGGTACCGATCCGAGGCCGCGGGGCACGACGTGGGCATGGCCGATGCGGTGGCGAGCTTCAGCCAGCAGGTGCTGCCCGAGGTGCCTGACGAGCGGGCCACCATCGGCTCGCCCACTTAGGACCTGGGGAATTCCGTGAGCACGAGAGAAGCGTGCCCGATGGTGAGCGAGAGGATGGCCGGCCGCCTCGGTCACTCAAGCTCACGCTCAACCTTTCGGGCACGCCCCTAATTCTCACCGGCGGGGAACAAACACCCGCTGACGGCGGTGCGCATCACTTAATTCCCTTCCCCGGAGAGCTAGAGCGCGCAGTCCCTGTCAACTCGGCCCCGGTCGAGCGTAACGCTCCACCCGCGAGAATTAGCCGGTTCGGTCGCCACGCTCATGCTCAAACATTCGGCTACCCGCGCTTAAGTCGTTCTGAGCTCGTATTCACGGCCGGCCGCTCGGCGTCGGCCGTGCTGCGACAGGATCCGCTTGCGGAGGCGGATGGAGGAGGGGGTGATCTCCACCAGCTCATCGGCTGCGATGAACTCGATCGCCGACTCCAGGGTCATGGCCCGCGGAGGGGTCAGGCGCAAAGCCTCGTCATGCGCGTGGGTCCGCATGTTGGTGAGCTTCTTCTCCTTGGTGGGGTTGACGTCCAGGTCGCCGGGGCGGCTGTTCTCGCCCACGATCATCCCCTCGTAGACCTCCACGCCGGTGCCGATGAAGGGCTCGCTGCGCTCCTGGAGGTTGAAGAGGGCAAACGAGTTCGAGGTCCCGGCCCGGTCGCTGACGAGGACCCCCGAGGTCCGATGCGTGACCTCGCCGGCCCATGGGCCGTTCCCCTCGGCGATCTGGTGGAGGAGCGCCGTGCCGCGCGTCTCGGTCAGCAGCTGCCCGCGGTAGCCGATCAGCCCGCGAACAGGCAGCACGAACTCGAGGCGGACACGTCCGTCGGCATCGGTCGACATCTGCTCCAGCTTCGCCTTGCGGCCAGCCAGGGCTGCCTGCACCTCACCGATGAACTCGGGCGGGATGTCGACGGTGATGCGCTCGTACGGCTCCATGGTCTGCCCGTCCACGGTCGTCAGGATCACCTCGGGGCGGCTCACCTGCAGCTCGAATCCCTCGCGCCTCATCTGCTCGACGAGGACGGCCAGCTGCAGCTCGCCGCGACCGCGCACCTCGAAGGTGTCGCCGGCCTCGGTCGGGTAGACCTCGATCGACACGTTGCCGAGCACCTCTCTTTCCAGCCGTGACTTGATCTGGCGGCTCGTGACGTAGCGGCCGTCGCGCCCCGAGAGCGGCGACGTGTTGACACCCAGCGTCATCCGCAAGGTGGGTGTGTCGACGTCGAGCCGAGGCAGCGGGCGGGGGTCCGCGGGGTCGGTGATCGTGTCGCCGATCGTCACCTCCGGGATCCCGGCCAGCGCCACGATGTCGCCAGGCCCCGCCTCCTCAATGTCGATCCGCTCGATGCCGCGGGCCGTCGTCAGGCTGGTCACCGCACCGCTCAGCGTGACCGTCCTGCCCGGCTCGACCGAGCCATCGGCCCCCTCCGGCTCCTCGCGCACGATCGCGACTTTCTGACCCGGTCGCACCGTCCCGCTCCAGATACGACCCACCGCCATGCGGCCCACGTAGTCGTTGGCGGCCAGGTTGGTGACCAGCAGCTGGAGCGGCATGTCCGGGACGTAGGACGGCGGCGGAGTCACCTCCACCAGCAGGTCGAGGAGCGGCAGGAGGTCGATTCCGGGCGTCGCAAGGTCGCGCGTTGCCGTCCCGAGCTTGGCGTTGGTGTAGACGACCGGGAACTCGATCTGGGCATCGGTCGCGCCCAGGTCCATGAAGAGCTCGTAGATGGCATCGAGGACCTCCGGCGGGCGGGCGTCGGAGCGGTCGATCTTGTTGATGCAGACGATCACTTGCAGATGGCGGGCCATCGCCTTGGAGAGGACGTAGCGGGTCTGGGGCAGCGGCCCTTCCGCGGCATCCACCAGCAGCAGGACCGCGTCCACCATCAGCAGGCTGCGCTCCACCTCGCCGCCGAAGTCGGCGTGGCCGGGGGTGTCGACGATGTTCAGGTGGATCCCGCCATGATCGATCGTCGTCTGCTTGGCGAGGATCGTGATCCCCTTCTCTCGCTCCAGGTCGCCGGAGTCCAGGACCCGATCCACCACGGCCTGATTGGCGCGGAACGCGCCCGTCTGGCGCAGCAGGGCGTCGACCAGCGTCGTCTTGCCGTGGTCGACGTGCGCGACGATGGCCAGGTTGCGCAGATCAGGGCGCGTGAGACTGGCGGCGGGCGTGGCGAGAGAGGCGGGAGTCGTCATGGGACGCCCCGATTGTCGCACAGCTCCGCCTCAATGCCATTGACCGGCGCTTCCGTGTACACGCAGCGTGCACAAAGGGGAAGAACAGGGAGGCAAGGCCCGCCCGTTGCCCGATATGAACGTCCGGCGTGCACGACCACCAAGTTGACGCCTGCAACCGGAGATTCGGGGCAGCAGGTTGGCTGTCATGCACGCTAGGTGTACATGGCCCGTGCCGAGTGTCAGTCCAAAGCGAGCTCCGGATCGGCTTCGACTACGGACG
>JBDTMU010000153.1:0-3899 GCA_039934115.1 Chloroflexota bacterium
CGACGGTCCGCGGCGAGATGCCCAGGCGGTCGGCAATCTCCCGGTCGGTGAGCCCATCGCCGAGGTGTCGCAGCACTTCACGCTCACGCTCGCTCAGGTCCCCAAGAGGATGATCGACTGACTTGCCCGGGCCAGTGCGCCGGCGGTCCGCCGCCAGTGAGCGAACGACGTCTGCCGCCATGGCGCGCGACATCGGCAGGTCTCCGGTCCGGATGCCTCTCACCGCTCGCTGAAGAGCCTCGGGGCCCAGATCCTTCGTCAAATAGCCGGCCGCGCCGTTTCGCATCGCCTCCAGCAGGTCCCGCTTGCTGGCCGAGACGGTCAGCATCACGATCTTCATGTCAGGGAGACGGGGACCGAGCTCCCGCAGGAGGCGGATCCCATCGGTCCCTGGCAGATTGATGTCCAGCAGCAGCAGGTCCGGCTGCAACTGGGGTGCCAGCAGGAGGGCCTCGTCGGCGGTCGATGCCTCCCCCACCACCGTGATGTCGGGTGCGGTGAGTGCCTGTCGGACCGCCGCCCGGACGAGGGCGTGGTCATCGACGAGCATCACCCGCAGTGGGGGCGGCGAGCTCATTGAGCCGCTCGTGGCAGCGGCACATCAACGATCACCCGCGTGCCGTCCTGCGGCCGCGAATCGATCACCAGCGAGGCTCCGATCAGCTCCGCGCGCTCACGCATGCTGTGCAGACCATAGCCCCTCGAGCCGCCGGCGCCAGGCTCGAAGCCGCGGCCGTTGTCGGTCACCGTCAGGCGCAGCCCGTCAGGGGTCGGCTCGGCCTGGACGGAGACACGTGTGGCATCTGCGTGCTTGCGGGCGTTGGCAAATGCCTCCTGGGCAATCCGTAGCAGCTCAGCCTGCGCCCGTGGCCCGAGCCGTTCGACGATGGGATCGATGTCGCGTTCGGCAGGAATCCCAAAGCGATCGCTGAACTCGTCGACGTAGCGCTCCATGACCTCTGCGAAGGTGCTCTCCTCCGCGGGGCGCAGGGCCAGGATCGCCTGCCGAGCCTCGTCCATCGCCGAGTCGATCGAGCCCGTCACATCGGCCGCCAGCACCAACGCCTCTGCGGAGAGGCCGCCCTCCTGCAGCAGGCGACCCTGCTTGAGCCGGGCCAGCCACAGCTGTTGCGACATCCCGTCGTGAATCTCGCGCGCCAGGCGAGCCCGCTCCTCGGCGGTGGCCTGCATCGCGGCGGCGTCATGCAGCCGCGCCAGCTCCACGTTGGCCGTGTGCAGGTCCCGCACGTCCTGCCGCGTTTCGACCGCCACGGCAATGAGCATGATCGCGTAGAACGCGAAACGAAGCAGGTCGCCACTGGTCACCAGCGACGAATACGAGCCCGGGTGAATCGCAGCGTGCACCTGGCTGAACGCGGCGACGATGAAGCCGACCGCCAGGTAGGCGTCCACCCGGCGACGATCGCGCCGGTAGACCTGATATCTCAGGGCGGCGGCGGCCAGCATGGCCAGCCCGATCAGCGCCTGCAGGCCGATGAGGCCGAGCCCGCTGGCTGCCAGCAGTGGGGAGGTCGGGTCGCGGCGAAGTTGCGCCATGCCGGCGCCGCTGAGCAGGTCCGGCAGCGACGGCTGGATGGTGGCCGCCACCACGATCGCGGCGGTAACGAGGAGCGCCGGCAGCGCAAGCACCAGGGCCGCGGGCCACGCGTCGGACTGCCACCGCCGGAGTGTCGCGACGCCGGCAATGCCCAGCAGGGCCGCGGCCGTCCCACGACTCAGGATCACACTCCACAGGGGCAGCTGGCCGGGCGCCTCCAGCGACAGGCCGAAGGCCGCGTCGATGCCCAGGACCATGACCGCGATGAGCAGGGCATTCTGGGCGGCCAGCACCAGGAAGGCGCTGGCGCGGATCAGGGCGGATGGGTCGCTCCCCTCCCGGAAATGGATCCATCCCAGGATCGCGACCGCCAGGGACACCAGCATGCCGACGGCGGTGATCGCGACGTCGAGCGGCTGATTGACGACGGCCGGCGCTACCCGCGGGTCGAAGACGATCACCATGGTCATCAGGACCAGCAGCACCGGCACTGCAGCAATGGCGAGTTCGAGACGCCGATCCTCGCGTGCCACAGGCTCAGGCCAGGTGCTCGACGATGGCGGCGTGCAGGCGACCGTTGGTGGCCAGCGCCTGGGGTCCCGCGTACGAGTCGCGGCCGGCAAAATCGGTCAGGCGCCCGCCGGCCTCACGCACGATCAGCGCGGGCGCGGCCAGGTCCCAGAGGGTTGGACCGATCTCGAGCATGGCATCGGCCGCCCCTTCGGCCACCAGCATGTAGCCCCAGAAGTCGCCGAAGCCGCGGTCGCGCCAGGCCCGGCGACCGAGCGCCGCGATGGCAGGCCCATAGCCCGCCTCCTCGAGCGGTCGAATGCCGGACCACACCACCTGGGCCTCTGCCAGCTCCTTGATGGCGCTCACGGTGATGCGGCGTTCCCCATGGAGGTCCCGGACCGACGACCCCTCCCCCTGCGCCGCGTGCCAGCGTCGCTGGAGGGCGGGCGCCGACACCGCCGCGGCCACCAGCTCACCGGCGCGCTCGACGGCGAGCAGGGTGGCGAAGACCGGGATGCCGCGGACGAGGTTGTGGGTGCCATCGATCGGGTCGATGATCCAGCGCGTCTCGCCGTCCCCCGCCTCATCGGCGAACTCCTCGCCGACGACGCCGTGGTGCGGGAATGCGGCCGCGATCCGCTCGCGGAGGAGGGTCTCGACCTCGGTATCGGCCTGGGTGACAAGCGTGTCATCCGCCTTGGCGGTGACCCGCAGGCCGGTCTGCACGTGGCGCAGGACGAGGGGATCGGTCTCCTCCAGCAGCTCGATCGCGAATCGGCGCAGGGCGGCGGGATCGCGGTCATCCGTGTGCTGGGCAGACACCCGGCTAGCATAGCCCGATGCGCTCGCCCTTCACCCGCACCGCCCTCCCCGGCGAGGCACTGATGGTGCTGGTCGCGATCCTGTGGGGGAGCGCCTTCCCCGTCACGCGGGTGCTCCTCGAGGAGATGCCTCCCCTGGGTGCCGCCGCATGGCGAACGCTGCTGGCGGCTCTCGGCGTGGCGGTGTTTGCCGCGTTGCGAGGCGAGTTCGAATGGCTGCGGCCGGCGCGGGAGGACCGCCTGCGCCTGGCCGTGCTGGCGGTCCTGGGCGGGGCGCTCTTCGTCATCGGCATGAACTTCGCGATCTTCCTGACGGGCGCCTCGATCACCTCCTTCGTGACCGGCACCTATCCCCTTCTGGCGGTGGTGGTCGCCGCTTTCCTCCTGAGCGAGCCGCTTGGCCGGCGAGGGCTCGCGGCCCTGGTTGTCGCGGCGATCGGACTCGTCCTGTTGGCCCGGCCGGGCGGCGCGCACGTCGAGGTCCTGGGCGTCCTGGTTGCTTTAGGGGCAGCCCTGACATTCGCGTTGTACCTGGGGCTCGCCCGCCTCTGGGCCGATCCCGCCCGCCTGCCGACGCTCACCGTGGCCTTCTGGCTGCTCGTCTCCAGCCTGCTGGTCGCCTCTCTGCTCCAGCTTGTCGTTGATCCGGGGGCGTTGGTGCCCCACCTGTCCCTGGGCGGCTGGGCGGCGCTGCTGTGGCTTGCCCTGCCGGCATCGGCCCTGCCGCACGTGCTGGTGATCGCCACCCTGCGTCGGATGCCCGCCAGCCGGGCTGCGCCGTTCCTGCTGCTGATGCCCATCTCCGGCGCCTTGATCGCGGCCGCGCTGCTCGGAGAGCGGCTGGACCAGATTCAGCTGGCCGGCGCGGCGCTCATCCTGCTGGGGATCGCCGCTGCCACGCTCCGCGCGAGGGGTGAGGCCGTCCAGGCCGACGAGGCGGGCGAGGCAGCTGCGGCCGACTGAGGGTCAGGCCGTAGGTTGCGGGCCACAGCGTTGTCAGTCCAGGC
>JBDTMU010000154.1:0-3877 GCA_039934115.1 Chloroflexota bacterium
GATAGGCGGGGATCCCGTAGCGCAGCATGCCGCCCTGCTCCGGATCGGCCTCGTACACGTCGCAGTGGTGGCCGCGCAGCTGAAGATAGTAGGCCGCCGACATGCCGGCCGGGCCGGAGCCGATGACCGCCACCCGACGCCCGGAGTCCGGCTCCTTGGGCCACGGGGTGGGAGCGGGCGCGTCGACCTCGAGCACGCGATCTGCGCAGTAGCGGTGCGA
Organism: Chloroflexota bacterium; assembly: GCA_039934115.1. GTDB lineage: Bacteria > Chloroflexota > Limnocylindria > QHBO01 > QHBO01 > CF-167. Next base: position 221 of record JBDTMU010000154.1, read on the forward strand.
GTCGCGGATGGCGATGGCGGTGTCGACCTCCTCGCGCCGGCAGTGGGTCTCGCACGGCGCGGGGCAGACGCGGCCCAGGATGGCGGGGAAGGGCAGCGAGCGCTTCAGGATGCGCGTCGCCTCCTCCCAGTTGCCCAGCGTGTTCTGCTTCAGGTAGCCGGGGATGTCGACCCGGGTCGGGCACTTGAACTGGCAGGGCGGCAGGCAGTAGGCGTCGTGGTCGCTGAAGATCAGCTCGAGCACCATGCGTCGGTTCTCGACCAGCCGATCGGAGTGGGTGGTGATGACCATCCCGTCGGTGATCTGGGTGCCGCACGAGATCGGCGTGTTCTCCTGGCCCTCGACCTCGACCACGCAGATGCGGCACGCCCCGTAGGGCGCCAGCTTCGGCTCGTAGCACAGGGTCGGCACGTCGATCCCCAGCACGCGCGTGGCCTGCAGGATCGTCTGCCCCTCTTCGGCCTGGACCTCCTGGCCGTTGATGGTGACACTGATCTTGCGGGTGCCCGGCACCATCGGCCAGATGGGGACGTAGTCCTCCGGGCGCAGCGGCGCCCCCTTGCCGTTCCCGTTTCCGTTGGTCGTGAAGCTCATGGCCGCTGCATCTTAGAGGCCCGCCAGTGGGGTCAGCAGGGGCGGGAGCCGAGACGTGCTGCATGAGCCGGCCAGGCATTCGCCGCGCTCCGCGTGGGCGCGGTACTCGTCGGGGAAGCGGTCGAGCGTGGTGAGCATCGGTCCGGGCGCGCGTGCCTCGAGGTGGCAGAGGGCCGTGTCCGTCATCTTGCGGGCCAGCTCGCGCAGCAGCAGCAGGTCGTTGGGCCGTGGGCTCGCCGCCAGGATGCGGTCGAGCGTCTCGACCAGCCGCTTGGTCCCGATCCGGCAGGGGACAGCCTTGCCGCACGCCTCACGGGCGGAGTAGTCCAGGAAGAAACGGGCCGAGTCGACCATGCAGGTGTCGGCGTCGGCCACGAGGAGCTGGCCAAGCCCGATGCCGGCGCCGGCAGCGTGCAGCGGCGCATAGTCATACGGCGTGTCCAGCTGGTCGGCACGCAGGGCGCCACCGCCCGGGCCTCCGACGAAGACCGCCTTGGTCGTGCCGCTCCCGCCGCCGGCGAACGCCACGATCTCGGAGAGCGGCGTGCCGAGCGCCACCTCGGCCAGACCCGGCTGCGCGACGCGCCCGTAGATGCTGACCAGCTTGGTGCCGGGTGCGTCCTTGGAGCCGATGGCTCGGAACTTCCTGGCCCCGCGACTCGCGATCCAGGCCGCGTGCGCCAGTGTCTCGCCGTTCTGCACGGTGGTTGGCGCGCCGCCCAGCCCTCGCTCGGTGGGGTAGGGGGGCCGGATGACCGGCATGCCGCGGTCTCCTGCCAGTGCGGCCAGCAGGGCCGTCTCCTCGCCCGCCACGAGCGCCACCGCGCCTTCCCAGACGCGCACTACGCACGAGAAGTCCGTGCCCATGACCAGGTAGCCGGCCAGGTGCGCCGCCTCGGCCTCCGCGATCGCGGCCCGCAGCCGCTCGATGGCAACCGTCCAGTCGCGACGGACCGCGATGATCGCGTCCGAGGCGCCGGTCGCGAAGGCGGCGACCAGAAGCCCCTCCAGCAGGAGATGCGGATTGCCCTCGACCAGCGCCCGGTCGCCAAGCGCGGTCGGGTCGGCGCCGATCAGGTTGGCGACGACCACCTTGCTGTCGCCCGACGCTGCACGGGCGGCGCGCCACTTGTCGGCGGTCGGGTAGCCGCCGCCGCCACGGCCTCGCAGGCCGGCAGCGGCGATCTCTTCGATGGTGCCCTCGGGACCCAGCTTCTCGACGGCGCGAGCCAGTCCCTTGTAGCCGCCTGCCTTGCGGTAGCTGTCCAGGCTGGTTGGGTCCACGACGCCGATCTCCGCCAGCAGGCGCTGGTCGCCGCCGGGCAGGATCCGGATCTGCCGGGAGAGGCCCGCGCTCGCGTCGGTCATGAGACGGGCTGTGCGGCGCGTCCGCGGGATGGCGCCTTGCGTCGCTCCGCCACGACGTGGCGACCCTGCTCGACGGTCAGGGGCCCGTAGACCATCGTGTCGATACGGAGCGCCGGCGAGAGGGCCCCGGCCGCCACCTCGTCGCTGGTGGCGAGCGTGATGGCACCGTCCGCGGTCGTTTCTCCCGGTGAGATGCCCAGGTCAGTCCGCAGGGCGGTCAGCAGGGATTCGCCGCCGGCAAAGCGGCAGGCGGCGCAGGTGCAGACGGTGACCAGGTGCCCGTCGACGGGCAGCAGGCGGAAGCCGCCCAGTCCCGCCGCCCCGAAGATCTGGGCCCAGTGGATCGACATGCGGTCGCTCGCCTCGCGGAGTGCCCGCTCCGGGAGGTAGCCGTAGCGCTCCTCGACCGCGGAGAAGATGGCGACCAGCGCCTCGGGCTTGCCGCCAAACCCGTCGATCACCCCGTGCAGCCAGGGCGTGTCGATCTCCTCGTCCCAACGCGCCGCGTTGCGCATCGGCGCGGCCGGAAGGCCGGCGCGACGGTAGGCGTTGGGATCCTTGCGCTCGTCGTAGATCTCCGGCAGCCCGTAGCGGATGCGCTGCCCGGTCGAATCGAAGCCGCTCATGTCGATCGCTTCCACCGGGCAAACCTGCGCGCACTGGAAGCAGACCTCGCACTTGTGCTCGCCGAACGGGTCGTAGATCAGGTCGAGGCGGCCACGCCATCGGTCCGGCATGGTCGGCCGCGACTCCGGGTACTGGTTGGTGACCTTGGGCGCCCAGTAGTTGCGCGCGGTCTGGCGCAGCCCCTTGAGGATGCCGAGGCCCGGAATTGTCACAGCTTGAAGACCAGCACCGCGGCAGCGGTGACGAGCAGGTTGACCATGGCCAGCGGCAGCAGCACCTTCCAGGCCATCCCCATCAGCTGGTCGATCCGCACCCGAACCAGGGTGGCGCGCAACAGGACCGCCAGCGCCACGAAGAGGTAGGTCTTGATGAAGAACCAGACCACGCCGTAGATGGTGCCGATGAAGCCATCCAGCTGGTCGGGGAAGGGCCACGGCGCCAGCCAGCCGCCGAAGAAGAGCGAGATCATGATCCCGCTCATGATGAAGAGCGCCACGTACTCGGCGAAGAAGAAGAACCCGAAGCGCATGCCGGAGTACTCGGTGAAGGGCCCCGCCACCAGCTCGCTGTCGGCCTCGACCATGTCGAACGGGGTGCGGTTGATCTCGGCCAGCGAGGCGATGTAGAAGATCACCAGTCCCACCGGCTGCCAGAGCAGCATCCAGCCGTGGACACGCTGCCACTCGATCAGCTCGCGGAAGTTGAGCGTTCCGGCCAGGACCACCGCACCCACCACCGAGAGCGTGAGCGGGATCTCGTAGCTCACCAGCTGAGCCGCGCTGCGAAGACCCCCGAGCAGCGAGTATTTGTTGTAGCTCGCCCAGCCGGCGATCAGCAGCCCAACCACCGATAAGCTGATCACGGCGAAGAAGTAGACGATCCCGATGTTGAAGTCGGCGGCGATGGCGCCGGGCGCGAACGGGATCACCAGCATGCTCATGGCGGCCGCCATGTAGACCATCCACGGGGCCAGGGTGAAGGTCGCCCGGTCCGCCTGGTCAGGGATGTGGTCCTCCTTGGCGAGCACCTTGAAGCCGTGGATCGTGCTCTGGAACATCCCCCACGGGC
>JBDTMU010000155.1:0-3857 GCA_039934115.1 Chloroflexota bacterium
CGGCCGCTGGCAGCACCAGATCGTCGATCACCGCTTCGAAGGATCCTCGCCCGAAAAGGTCGTCGAGCGCTCCTTCGACCGCTGCGGGATCGTATCGGGCGGCCGCGTCGATGAGGGTCGAGCCGCGCTCGGCCGCATCGATCGCTCGGGGGCGGGGGCTGGTCTCCTGCGCAAGGACAGCCGCGGCAGCCTGCCTCGCCGACCAGCCGCGCTCGATCAGGCCACGCATCGCGCGCAGGCGCGCAATCGCCTCGTCATCGTAGAGGCGATAGCCGCTCGGGGTCCTTGCTGGGCGCAGGATGCCGTAGCGCCGCTCCCAAGCGCGGATGAGGGAGACGGCGACACCGCTTCTGAGCGATGCCTGCCCGATTGTGTACACGGTTCGTGCACCCTAGCATACGCTCCCACATTGTACAAAGCCTTGACACTCACCCTGACCGCGGTGTAAGGTCCCTGTGAACCCTGTACAAACACGATACAGGTGCACAGAAAATGGGAGTTCCGATCCATGCAGTACCTCAAGGCCCTCGCCCTGCTTCTCGTCATCGTCGGCGGCATCAACTGGCTCCTGGTCGGCGTGATGAAGCTCGACCTTGTTGCGAACCTCACCGGCTCGACCTTTGGCCAGACGAATGCGATCTCGACCGTGGTCTACGCACTGGTCGGCCTGTCGGCCCTCGCGCTGATCCCGACCCTCGTCTCATCGCTGAGCGAACCCGCCAGCTAGTCCCTCCCCTTGACACACGAGGCATCAAGCATGAAGCGCACCATCACTCTCTCGCTTGCCGCGGGCCTGCTCGCAGCCACCACCATTGCCGGATCCGCGGCTGCTATCAGCCGCCCGGACGTTGCCTGCATGCAGGCCGGCATCAAGACCCTGCAGAACGTTCAGCTGCTCGACGATGTCGCTCGCGGCGGCATCACGATCGCCACGGCGGTGTCGCTGGGCGCCACTGTTCGGCCGGGCGCGGACATCTCCGGCGTCCCGGATCCCGTCCCGTTCTCGCTGCTGCTGGCCGACCACCGCGCCGGCGCGGGCAGCGCATTCGTGTACCCGTGGTGCCTGGACTGACGAGAATGGGTTCGGCTGCTGCGTTCGGGGCAGCCGAACTCACCTCGCGGGAGACAACCATGACGACGCACCGACTCCATGCAGAGATGCTTGTGGACCGACCCATCGACGAGGTTTTTGCCTTCTTCGCAAAGCCCGAGAACCTCGCACGGATCACGCCCCGCAGCCTCGGCTTCGAGCTCATCTCGACCGACACGCGGTTGCGGGAGGGCCTGCAGGTCGACTACCGCGTTCGGCCGCTGCTCGGCGTCCCGCTGAGCTGGCGCAGCCTGATCGCCCAGTACGATCCGCCATACGGGTTCCGCGACATTCAGCTCAAGGGCCCGTACCGTAGCTGGGACCACCGTCACTCCTTCGTCGCCGTGGGTGATCGCACCCGGGTCACCGACGACGTCGAGTACTCGCTGCCGCTCGGCCCTCTCGGCTCGTTCGCCCACACCACGGTCGTGCGAGGGCAGCTGGAGGAGATCTTCCGGCATCGGGCTCGGACCATCCGTGCGGTCTTCGCGAAGCCCGCACCGAACGACCATCCGATGACGGTCGCGGTGGCCGGGGGCAGCGGGTTCGTCGGTGGCGGAATCGCTGCAGAGCTATTTGCGCGCGGCCACCGCGCGATCGTGCTGTCTCGCCAGGGCGAGGCCGCCCGCGGGCCGCTCCCCGACAGCGTGGAGGTGCGGCGTGCCGATGCAGCGCAGAGCGACGGCCTGGTCGAGGCGCTTTCAGGCGTCGACGCCCTCGTCATCGCCCTCGCCTTCAGGAACTCACCGATGGAAGCCCCCGGCCGGGGCGAGACCTTCATGGACGTGGACGCCGCCGGGACCGAGCACCTCGTGGCCGCGGCTCGGAAGGCCGGTGTGAAACGCGTGGTGTACCTTTCCGGGGCCGGTGCGGCGCCGGATGCCGCGCGCCACTGGTTCCGCGCCAAGTGGCGTGCGGAGGAGGCGATCCGGGGGAGCGGCATCGCCTGGACCATCATCCGTCCGACCTGGATCTACGGTCCGCGCGACGCCTCGCTGAACCGGTTCATCGGCTTTGCGCGGCAGCTCCAGGCCGTCCCGATGACCAACTTCGGTCGGCAGCTCCTCGCGCCCGTCTTCATCGACGACATCGGTCGCCTGGCTGCGGACTCCGTCGTGGCTCCGGCCGCGATCGGCCAAGTCCTGGAGGTCGGCGGCCCGGAGACGCTGCCCATGCGGGAGGTGATCGCCCGAGCCCTGCGTGCCGCCGGGATTCGACGGCCGATCATCCCCGGGCCGGCAGCCTTGATCCGGCTCGGAGCCGCACCGCTGAAGCTCTTGCCGTCACCGCCATTGACGCCGGATGCGGTCGATTTCATCAATCAGCCCGCGACGGTCGACGTGGCCCCCCTCCTGGAACGGATGCCGCGGCGCCTCACCCCGCTCGACGAGGGGCTGGCCAGCTACCTCGGCCGCGCTCACGGCGACGATCTCCTCACCATCGACGGATTCACGTCCGCCCACACCAAGCACGAGGTCCCCGTCGCATGACCGCCATCGCCGCCGCACCTTCCGCGCTTCCCATCCCCGCCGATTACGCTCATTCGCTGTTCCGCTGGAACGCTGCGCTCGCGGTGCTGCACGGCGTGCAGTTCGTGGTCATGCTCGGCCTCTCGCTGGCCCAGGACCCGATGGCCAGGTGGCCGATCGTCTCCAGCTACCTGATTTTCGACCCGGGAGCGCAGACGCTCGTAGCGGCACAGCGAACGCTCTTCGAGCTCCCTATCGGCCCGGCGGTGGCCGCCTTCTTCGCGATGAGTGCTGTCGCCCACTTCGCGGTCGCCTTCCCCGCCCGGGGATGGTATGAGCGCCGCCTCGCGCGCCACCAGAACCCCGCGCGATGGATCGAATACGCGTTCTCGTCGAGCGTCATGATCGTAGTCATCGCGATGCTGACCGGCGTCCGCGAGGTCGGCACTCTCATCGCTGTCGTCGGGGCCAACGCGGCGATGAACCTGTTCGGCTGGAGCATGGAGGCGGCCAACGAGGGGCGCGATGGGCCGCAGTGGCTGCACTACGCGTTCGGCTGTTTCGCAGGCATCGTGCCCTGGCTCGTCATCACCGTCGCGCTGCTCACCGGGCTCACCGCCCCTGATGCCGCGCCGATCCCCGGCTTCGTGATCGCAATCTATGTGAGCCTCTTCGTCAGCTTCAACATCTTCGCGTTCAACATGCTCTTCCACTTCCGGCAGATCGGCCGATGGCGCGACTACCTCTACGGCGAGCGTACGTACATGCTGCTCAGCCTGTTCGCGAAGACGCTGCTGGCCTGGCAGGTCTGGTCGGGGACGCTGCGCCCGTGACCTGCCTCGACGATCAGCCGCGCTCCAGGTAGCGCTCGCGGTCCCAGGGGTGGACGACGGCGTCGTAGGTCTCCTGCTCGACGCGCGCCGCATTGAGGTAGTGGGCCACCACGTTGGCCCCGAAGATCTCCGCCGCCGCCTCGCTCGTCTCGAGCTCGCGGATCGCCTCGTGCAGCGCCCGCGGCATGCGGTCGCAGCCGGTCGCCACGTAGCCGTTGCCGATGTACTCATCCGGCGGCTCGATCTCGCGCTCGATTCCAAGCAGCCCTGCGCCGAGCACCGCCGCATAGGTCGTGTACGAGTTCATGTCTCCGCCCGGGAAACGGTCTTCGACGTGGAGGGCAGGGCCATCCCCCACGATGCGGAAGCCGGTGGTCCGATTGTCGCGACCCCAGACCACGTTGACGGGGGCCCAGGAGGCGACCGCGTAGCGCTTGTAGGAGTTCACGTTCCAGGCCCAGAAGA
>JBDTMU010000156.1:0-3818 GCA_039934115.1 Chloroflexota bacterium
GCCGCTTCCCGGAGGGCTGGTGGGGCTACCACTGGAGCCCGCCCCGACCGATGAGCGCGGTCGAGATCGTCGGCAGCGGCAGCCTCGACGCTCGCCTGATGGCGACCCTGTGGGCCGTGACCAGCCGCAGGGGCAGCGTGATGCTCGCCTCCGAGGCGCCGATGGCCGGCAAGACCACGACCCTCTCGGCGCTGGTCGACTTCCTGCCTCCCGGGACGGTCGGGGTCTTCCTGCGTGGCTGGCGCGGCGACTTCGACTGGACCCATGAGATCGGTCCCGAGCGTGGCTACCTGCTGGTCAACGAGATGAGCGACCACCTGCCGATCTACGTCTGGGGCCGCAACGCCCGTGCGGCCCTGGAGCTGACGGGGCGCGGCTATGGGATGGGCGCCACCATGCACGCCGACTCGCTGGATGAGGCGATCGACCTCCTGCGTGACCAGCTGGGCGCGGCCGATGCCGACCTTGGCGGCCTGAGCATCTACCTCCAATACTCCGCCTACCGCACGCCGGCCGGCATGTACCGTCGGGTCGAGGAGGCCTGGCACCTGCGGCTCGATGACGGCGGGACACTCTCACCGGTCCGCCTGGCGGCGCTCGATGGCGGTCGCTCGCCGAGCCTGACGGGTGCGCAGCGGGACCCGGAGCCACCGATGCTGGCCGGCGACGGAGGGCGTTCCAGCCGCCTTCTCGTCCACGACGCCGAGGCGTACGCTGTGCTTGCCGCGAGTCTCGGCCTCGGGCCAGACGAGCTGGAGGCGGAGCTGGCGGCGCGTTCCGAATATCTCACCGCGCTGGCGGATCGCGGCATCTGCGATCCCCCCTCCGTTGCAGCCGCCGTCACGCACTATCCGTCGTTGCCCGAAGGAGCCACCGCATGACCGACCGACCGACCATCGGCACCCTCGGAGAGCTGCGCGCCGGCGGGTACCGCTCGAGGAGCGTGAAGGAGGAGATGCGCGCCAACCTTGTCGATCGCCTGCGCCGCGGAGAGTCGCTGCTGCCCGGGATCCTGGGCTATGACGAGACCGTCCTGCCGCAGGTGGAGAACGCCATCCTGGCGGGGCAGGACATCATCCTGCTCGGCGAGCGCGGCCAGGCCAAGAGCCGCATCGCCCGCTCCCTGGTGGGGCTGCTCGACGAGTGGATGCCGGTCGTGGCCGGCGCGGAGCTGCACGATGACCCGCTGCAGCCAGCAAGCCCGTTTGGTCGCGCGCTGGTTGCGGAACAGGGCGATGCGACCCCGATCGCCTGGGTGGCGGCCGCAGACCGCTACGGCGAGAAGCTGGCCACGCCGGACATCACGATCGCCGACCTGGTGGGAGAGGTCGATCCGGTCAAGGTGGCCGAGGGGCGCTACCTCTCCGACGAGCTGACGATCCATTACGGCCTGCTGCCGCGCACCAACCGCGGGATCTTCGCGCTCAACGAGCTGCCGGACCTGGCCGAGCGGATCCAGGTCGGCCTCCTCAACCTGATGGAGGAGCGGGACGTCCAGATACGGGGCTACAAGGTGCGCCTCAGCCTGGACCTGTTCGTGGTGGCCTCCGCCAACCCGGAGGACTACACCAGCCGCGGACGAATCATCACGCCGCTCAAGGACCGATTCGGCGCGCAGATCCGCACCCACTACCCCGAGGATCCGGAGACCGAGATCGCCATCATGGAGGCCGAGTGGCTGGCCTTCGACGACGAGACGGCAACATCGGTGCCGGTGCAGGTGCCTTCCTTCATGAAGGAGATCGTGGCCGAGCTGTCGCAGCTGGCCCGACGGTCGTCTGAGGTGAGCCAGCGCTCCGGGGTCAGTGTTCGGGTCACCATCGCCAACCATGAGACGCTGGTGGCCGCCGCGCTGAAGCGGGCGGTGCGCCTTGGTGAGCCGATCGGCGCGCCTCGCGTCAGCGACCTGGGCGCGATCGTGGCCTCGACCGCGGGCAAGATCGAGCTGGAGACGCTCGGCGACGAGACCCGGGAGGAGAAGGTGATCGAGAAGCTCGTGCAGCGGGCCGTGGTCAACGTCTTCAACCGGCACTTCTCACTTTCCGAGCTGGTGGGGCTGGTCGACCAGTTCGAGGCCGGTACCGAGGTGGAGGTGGGCGAATACGTGGCGTCCGACGTGCTACAGCGAACCGTTGCCGAGCTCCCGGAGCTGAGCCGCGCCGTCGGTCGCCTGGACGTCGGCGAGTCGCCGGCCGGCGTCGCAAGTGGCGCGGAGTTCGTGCTGGAGGGACTGCACCTCAACCGGCGGCTGAACAAGGAGCGGCGTGGCGGCGGCGTGCGCTACGCGCGCTAGCCGGTGACCAGCTACCGCTACTCACACTGGGACGGCAGCCAGAGCCTGCCCCCCTTCGACGCGGACGACGTCCTCGAGGCCCTCTCCGACGACATCCTGGCGGAGGGCGACATCCGACGGGCCCTTCAGCGGTTGATGCAGCGCGGCATGCGCGGCACACGCGGCGGTGACGTGCCCGGGCTGCGACGCATCGTCGAGCAGCTCCGCGCGCGCCGGGCCGAGGAGCTCTCGCGGGCGAACCTCGACGGGATGCTCGACGACCTCGCCGGGCGACTCGAGCAGATCGTAGAGCAGGAGCGGGCGGGGATCGAGCGGCGCGTCCACGAGGCCGAGCAACGAGCTCTTGACGCGCCGCCCGGAGCGGCGCAGGACCAGGCGCGGATGGCGGAGCAGGTCTTGCGTCGCACGGCCCAGCAGCGGCGCGACCGCCTGGATGCCCTGCCGGAGGACCTGGCCGGGCGGCTGGCCGGCCTGCGCGATTACGAGTTCATGGACGCCGATGCCCGCGATGCGTTCAATGCGCTCACCGACGAGCTGCGCCAGCAGCTGCTGCAGACCTACTTCCAGGGACTGAAGGAGGGGGTCGCCGGCATCTCCCCCGAGGATCTCGACGGCGTGCGGGCGATGGTCCGCGATCTGAACAAGCTCCTCGAGAAGCATGCGGCCGGCTCCGACACGAGTGCCGATTTCGCGAGCTTCATGGTTCGCCACGGGCACTACTTCCCGCCGGGGATCGAGACGGTGGACCAGCTGATCGACCACCTGCACCGCCAGGCATCGCAGATGGCATCGCTGATGGCTTCCCTGAGTCCGGAGATGCGGGCCGAGCTTCAGCAGATGATGGACGAGCTGCTGCGCGACGATCGCCTGCGCTGGGACATGGCGCGCCTCGCCGGCGCGCTGCAGGCTCTCCGTCCCGATGCTCCCTTCGGTGAGCCCTATCCCTTCAGCGGCGACGAGCCGCTGGGGCTGCCCGAGGCACTCGCCGCCATCGACCGGCAGCAACGATTCGACGCCATGGAAGAGGAGCTGCTGGGTGCCCGCGACCCTGATTCCCTCGAGCAGATCGACGAAGAGGCGCTCCAGGCGCTGGGCGGCGACGAGGCCACCGACGATCTCGAGCAGCTCCGCGCGCTGACCCGCGCCCTGGAGGAGGCAGGCTACCTGGAGCGCGGGGACGATCGACTCGAGCTAACGCCGAGAGCGGCACGCAAGCTGGGTATGCGCGCGCTGACTGACATCTTCAGCCGGCTGCGGCGCGAGTCCCTGGGCGGCCACGCGCTGCCAACCTCGGGAATCGGCGGCGAGCAGACTGACGAGACCAAACCGTTCGAGCATGGCGATCCATTCGCGGTCGACCTCAACCGGACCCTCTTCAACGCCATGGCACGCAATGGGCCGGGGACCCCGGTCCGCATCGCACCGACCGACTTCGAGGTGCATCGGTCAGAAGAGACGACGGTCAGCTCCACCGTGCTGCTGCTGGACATGAGCCGATCGATGCTGCTGCGCGGCTGCTCAACCG
>JBDTMU010000157.1:0-3816 GCA_039934115.1 Chloroflexota bacterium
GTCGCCGGCTCGCCGCCCTCGGCCAGGATCCGGTTGTTGACCTCCTCGAACTCGAAGCGGTCGATCAGCTCGCTTGGGAGCAGCTCGGTGTCGCCGGCCGCATCGACGGTCACCTTGCGCAGCATCTGGCGCACGATGATCTCGATGTGCTTGTCGGCGATCGTGACACCCTGGCTGCGGTACACGGTCTGCACCTCGGCCACCAGGAAGCGCTGGACCGTGTCCACGCCCTTGATCAGCAGAAGGTCCTTGGGGTTCAGCGAGCCCTCGGTCAAGGGGTGGCCGGCCAGCACCTCCTCGCCGGTGTCGACCCGGAGGCGGGCCGAGTGCGGCACCTGGTATTCGCGGGTGTCGATGTCCTCGGAGTGCAGCGTCAGGGTGCTCCCCTTCTTGGTGACCCGACCGGCGGCCGGTGACTTCACCTCGACGGCGTCGGCGCCCTCACCGATGCGGGCCAGCAGCTGGCCGTCGGCCACCTCGTCGCCGTTCGCCACCAGCAGCTCGTGCTGCGGTGTGAGCTTGATCGGCGTGTCGTAGGTGTCCCGATGCGTGACGCGTACGACCACCGGCTGGTCCGTGCCGGCTCGCACCACTTCGATCGTCCCGTCGATCTCGGTCATGATCGCCTGCCCCTTGGGGATCCGCGCTTCGAACAGCTCCTCGACGCGTGGCAGGCCCTGGGTGATGTCCTCGCCGGCGACGCCGCCGGTGTGGAAGGTCCGCATGGTGAGCTGGGTTCCCGGCTCACCGATCGACTGGGCGGCGATGATCCCCACCGCCTGGCCCAGGTCGACCAGGCGCCCGGTCGCCAGGTTGCGTCCGTAGCACATGCGGCATACGCCATGGCGCGCCGCGCAGGTCAGCGGCGAGCGGACGCTGACCCGATCGATCCGGAGGGCATCGATGCGTTCGATGGCGACTTCGCCGATCTCGTCGTTGCGGGCCACGATCTGCTCCCCGGTCTTCTCGTCGACGAGGTCCAGGGCGGCCATGCGGCCGACCAGGCGATCGACGAACGGCTCGGGGATCTGGGTCGACTCCTCGCGGGTGATCCAGGTCCCGAGATCGGTGCCGCAGTCGTCCTCGCGGGTGATCACGTCCTGCGCGACATCCACCAGGCGGCGGGTCAGGTACCCGGAGTCGGCGGTGCGCAGGGCGGTGTCGGCGAGGCCCTTGCGGGCGCCGTGGCTCGAGATGAAGTACTCGAGCACGCTCATCCCCTCGCGCAGGTTGCTGCGGATGGGCAGGTCGATGATCCGGCCCGAGGGGTCGGCCATCAGGCCGCGCATGCCGGCCAGCTGGTGCACCTGGGTCACGTTGCCCCGGGCGCCCGAGTGCGTGATCATCCACACCGAGCCACGCTTGTCGAGGCCGGCCAGCATCTTCTCGGTCACGTCGTCAGTCGTGCCACGCCAGACGTCCACCGTCTGGTTGTAGCGCTCATCCTCGGTGATGAAGCCCCGTCGAAACTCCCGATCGATCTCGGTCACCTTGGTGTCGGCTGCCGCGAGCAGCTTGACCTTCTCGGCCGGCACGCGGATGTCGCCGATGCCGATCGTGATGCCGGCCATCGTGGCGTAGTGGAAGCCCAGGGTCTTGATTCCGTCCACCAGCTGGGTGGTCGCGGCAGGCCCGAGCTCGCGATAGCACTGCGCGATGAGCGCCTTCAGCCCCTTGCGGTCCATCTCCCGGTTGACAAAGCCGAGCTCCTTGGGGATGACCGTGTTGAAGATCACGCGGCCGGCGGTCGTCCCGACCAGTTCCGTGCGCATCTCCCCCGCGCCGTCGTTGGCAGCCGCGTCCCATACCTCCAGCTCGACCTTGATCGGAGCCTGAACGTGGACGTGGCCGAGCTGCGTGACCATGATCGCCTCGTTGGCGCTGGCAAATGCCTTTCCGGCACCCTTCTCAGTCGGCTCCTCGATGGTCAGGTAGTAGCAGCCGAGCACCATGTCATGGGTCGGTGACACGACCGGCGAGCCGTCGGCCGCGGAGAGCAGGTTCTGGGTCGAGAGCATCAGCTCCTTCGCCTCGCGCTGCGCTGCGGTCGATAGCGGCACGTGGACCGCCATCTGGTCGCCGTCGAAATCGGCGTTGAAGGCGAAGCAGACGAGCGGGTGGATCTGGATCGCGGATCCCTCCACCAGCACCGGCATGAACGCCTGGATCCCGAGCCGATGCAGCGTCGGGGCCCGGTTGAGCAGCACCGGGTGGTCCTGGATCACCTCTTCGAGGACGTCCCAGACCTCGGGTCGCACGCGCTCGACGATCCGCTTGGCGCTCTTGATGTTGTGGGCGAAGCCCTTCTCGACCAGCTGGCGCATGACGAACGGCTTGAACAGCTCGAGCGCCATCTTCTTGGGCAGGCCGCACTGGTGCAGCTTCAGCTCGGGACCGACCACGATGACGGAGCGGCCCGAGTAGTCGACGCGCTTGCCGAGCAGGTTCTGGCGGAAGCGCCCCTGCTTGCCCTTGAGCATGTCCGACAGGCTCTTGAGCCGATGGTTGCCGGTCCCCGCGATGGCACGCCCGCGGCGGCCGTTGTCGATCAGGGCGTCGCACGCCTCCTGCAGCATGCGCTTCTCGTTTCGGATGATGATCTCCGGCGCCTCGAGGTCCAGGAGGCGGCTGAGGCGGTTGTTCCGGTTGATGACACGCCGATACAGGTCATTCAGGTCGCTGGTCGCGAAGCGGCCCCCGTCGAGCTGCACCATCGGGCGCAGGTCCGGTGGAATGACCGGCAGGGTCGAGAGGATCATCCATTCGGGCCGCGCGCCGCTCTTGCGGAAGGCCTCGATCAGTCGAAGTCGCTTGATCGCCTTCTTGCGTCGCTGCCCAGAGGTCTGGCGCATCTCGACGTGGAGCCGCTGGGCCAGCTCGTCCAGGTCGAGCTGCTCGATGATCTTCTTGATCGCCTCGGCACCCATGCCGGCCTCGAAGAGGCGACCGTACTGCTCGGAGAGCGAGCGGTACTCGGACTCGGTCAGGGTCTGCATGACCTTGATGTCGGCGATCTGGGCGCGTGCCGCGCGCGCCGCAAGACGTGCGTCATCGGTCTCCCGCGCGACCTGCGCCTTCTCGTTGGCGAGGGCGTCGTCGATGCCGCTGCTGAGGTCGGCGATGGCGGCCTGCAGGCGCTCGGCAGCGTGTGCCTTGGCCTCCTTGACCTCCTTCTCCAGGGCCTCGACTTCGGCCTTGACGGCCTTGCGCAGGGCGACCAGCGCGGCCTTCGAGGCCTCTCCGGCGCGTGCCACCACCTCGCCGGTGGGGGTGAAGACGATGTCCTCGGCGACGGTCTTGCCGCCCTCCTTGAGGGCAGCCTCGACCTGCTGACCGGCGCCGGCCAGCTCCTCGCTGCGGGTTGCGATCAGCGCATCGGCGCGGGCCGCATCGGCCTCGGCGTCGCTGGTGACCTGCGCCCGCTTGTCGGCGATCGCCGCCTCGAGCTCGGTCTTCTTGGCCTCGACCAGCTCGCCGGCGCGACCGATCCGCTCGGCCATCTCCTCCTCGACCCGGGCGAGCGCCTTCTCGCGCTCGTGCTCGTCGACGCGAGAGACGACGTACAGCGCGAAGTACAGGATCCGCTCCAGGTTGCGGGGGCTGACGTCGAGCAGGATCCCCAGCCGCGACGGGGTGCCCTTGAAGTACCAGATGTGGCTGACCGGGCTTGCGAGCTTGATGTGTCCCATCCGCTCGCGACGGACCTTGCTGCGGGTGACCTCGACGCCACACTTGTCGCAGATGATCCCCTTGTAGCGAATGCGCTTGTACTTGCCGCAGTAGCACTCCCAGTCCTTGGTGGGACCGAAGATGCGC
>JBDTMU010000158.1:0-3789 GCA_039934115.1 Chloroflexota bacterium
GCCAGAAGCCGATGTCGACGTGCTTCGGATAGGCCTTCATCCAGATCATCGGTCCATTCCACTCCCAGACCGGCTGCGCCCACTTGATCGCGACCGCCGAGTGTGGAGCGCCTTCCTTGACGACCTCCCGCAGGCGCTTCATGGCGTCTGTGCGCCAGTCGTCGAATGCGGCGATGTACTCGTCAACGGTCTTCTGCCCGTTCATCGGTCAGCTGGTCCTCGTGCGTGTGGAGACAATGTAGCGCCACGACGAGGAATGTCAGGCGGCGCGGGGACGCGGTTCGTGAGCGGCCAGTCGGCGGCGCGCATCGGCCTCGAGCTCCAGCCGATGCCAGACGCGCTCCGTCATGGCGCCCCGCTGGGACTTCGTCTTGCAAGTTCAGCGACCTTGCTGGACGACCATCGGTCGCCGTAGGCCCGAACGTAGGCTCAATTCGTGAAATGAGCCATGGGACGCAGGTCCTGCCCCTACGCAAGCTCGAAGACTGGCCGCACCCCTCCGGAGGACATCCCGCGTGGATCAAGGATGGGGGGCGAGGCGTATTCAGTGAGCCGCTCAAGAGCTTGATCGTCGAGCACGTCGAGCTGGCGCAGCGCGTCGCAGGTGGCCGCATTGCGCGCCCGGTTCGACGAATCGCCGTCCTCGATCTTGAGCGCAAGACCCGCCGCGGTGCCTGCCATGTCGGATCCGGCCAACACGCCCACCCCCTGGACCCCTTCCGCGCCGGCCTTGGCGACGAGCCGGCCGGGAGCGGCGCGCATCAGCGCGGTATCCAGCCGCCGCCGCTCCCCGGCGACGAGCTCGGGGTGCGCCATCATCGCGTCGCGGATCCGCTCGAATGCGGTCTGCAGCGCCGGATCGGGAACGGACGAGGGATCCGCGAGACGCGCGAAGGCGAGGGCCAGGCCACGGAGGGGCACGCCAAACGATACGACCCCGCAGCCGTCGGTGGCCCTCACGACATCGGCCCCCGCGACGCCGCTCATCATGGCGACCGTCTCGAGCGCGAGCTGCTGGACAGGATGGTCGGGCTGCCAGTAGGTCTCGATCGGCCAGCCGGCCGCCTTGGCATGCAGCGCCATGGCGGCGTGCTTGCCGGAGCAGTTGTGCCGCAGCGGAGTCAGCGGCTCGCCGTCACGGATCAGGCGTTGCGCTGTCTCAGTGTCGAAGGGCGCATGAACGCCGCAGGCCAGCACGTCTCGGGTGAGCCCGCCCGCCCGCAGCACGGCCTGGACGGTCCGCACGTGTCGATCCTCGCCGGAGTGCGAGGCGGCCATGATCGCGAGTGCCTCGGTGGGGTTCGGGAAGTCATACGCATCGAACCGGCCGGAGGCAACGAAGGGAGCCAGCTGGAACGGCTTGGCGGAGGAGCGGATGAAGGCGAACTCATTGGCGTCACCGAAGGACCGGGTGAGCTCCCCCGATGATGAGACGACCGCGATGGAGCCGCGGTGGCGGGACTCGACCCTGTCGCCACGAATAACCTCGACCAGGAGGCGGGCCACCCGGGCGCGTGACCTATCGGGTCAGGAGTTGCTGCCGGTGCCGGTGCCCGAGGCGGCCCGGTCCGGCGCGGACTGAGCCTCGCGCTCCTTGTTGAAGATGCTCCCCTGGCCCTGCGACGCCGCCGAGGACTGGGCGGCGGGCGGCGGATTGCCTGCGCTCTTGGCGGGTGCGCTGGCGGCTGCCGGTGTGGGGGCATTCGAGGTGGCCCGGCCCTCGGGCGTCATCATCACGGCGCCCTCGAAGTGGGCGCCCTCCTTGACGACCAGCACCTGGGCCTTGACCTTGCCCTTGACCCGGCCGGTCGAGCCGATCTCGAAGCGGCCGCCACAGTCGACGTCCCCCTCGTAATCGCCGTTGATGATCACGTTGGCGGCGGTGATCGAGCTGCGGACCTTGGCCTGCGGGCTGATGATCAAGGTACCGGAGCACTCGATCTCGCCGCTCGCCTCACCCTCGATCCGCAGGTCGCGGTCCGAGACGTACTTGCCATTGAAGCGGGCGTGGGGATCGATGACGCTCTCGTTGCCCGGATCGGGGCGGCGGAACTCCATCGGGTTGGGCGTCATCTCTGCCTCGTCGGGAAAGCTATCCGGATACAGGTTGCCGACAACGTCCTCGCGGAGGCCGGAGTCGGCCTTGGTGTCTCGCTTGGTTCCAAAGACCACAGCTGGCTCCTTCCTCTGCGTCGCTTAGCACAACGTGCCGGCACAGGAGCGACGAATCGGCTCAAGGACGGATAGCCTACCAGTCAAAGGGAAATCGAGGTAGTGGGCAATCCGGGTGCCGCCTAGAATTCGCACGATGGCTGCCGCCCGCTTCCCGAACCTGCACGTCTCGCAGCACCCCCTGGTGGCGCACAAGCTTGCGCTGCTGCGCGACCGCGGCACGGAGCCCAAGAAGTTCCGTGAGCTGGTGCGCGAGCTCTCATGGCTGCTCGGCTACGAGGCGATGGCCGACCTGACCACCCAGCCGATCACCGTCGAGACACCCCTGGAGCCGATGGCGGGCGCCGAGCTCGAGCCGAAGATCGGGCTGATCCCCGTCCTGCGAGCGGGGCTGGGGATGGTCGACGCCATGCTGGAGCTGATGCCGAGCGCCGAGGTGTGGCATATCGGCCTGTATCGCGATGAGCGCACGCTCAAGCCGGTCGAGTACTACAACAAGCTGCCCGATGCGGCGACGGTGCAGGTCTGCCTCATCCTGGACCCGATGCTGGCGACCGGTGGCTCGTCGTCCGCGACGGTCGATATCCTCAAGGCGTGGGGCGCAGCCCGTGTGAAGCAGGTCTCGCTCATCGCCGCGCCCGAGGGGGTCGCCACGCTCTCCGCCGCGCATCCCGATGTCGACATCCACGTTGGGGCCGTCGATCGGGCACTCAATGAGCGCGGGTACATCGTGCCGGGGCTGGGTGACGCCGGGGACCGCCAGTTCGGGACGTTCGCGGGGCCGTCGTCGGAGCCGGGACACGATCCTGCTGACGAGACCGCGGAAGTGGTCAGGCGCCTCCAGCGCAACCTCGCGGGCGAGCCGTAGCCGAATCGGGGCAACGAAATGTCCCGAAGGAACCGCCGCCGGTCCGTTGATGCAATCTCGGGTGCCCTTGGCTGCCCCTTCGGGACAACCAGAGAATAGGCGCCGGGTCGCGGTCATGGCAATCCCACTTATCCCCGAACTTCAAGGATCTTTCACAACTTGTCCACAGCCGATCCCCGAGTTCATCGCTACGCTGCGGGCGTGACGAAGCGCCGCGTGCTGTTCGTGTGCATTCACAACTCGGCCCGCTCGCAGATGGCGGAGGGGATGCTGCGGGCGTGGGGCGGCGACCGCTTCGAGGTCGCCAGCGGCGGGACCGAGGCGACCGGCGTTCGTCCCGAGGCGATCGCGGCCATGGCGGAGATGGGGATCGACATCAGCGGCCACGCCTCCAAGACGATCGAGCAGTTCATGGGCCAGCCGTGGGACTGGCTGATCCCCGTCTGCGAAGAGGGCTGCGAGTCCTGCCCCTACGTGCCTGGTGCAAAGGCAGTCCTGCGCTGGTCGTTCGACGATCCGTCGGCTGCGACCGGAACCGAGGAGCAGCGCCTCGGCGAGTTTCGCCGCGTGCGGGACGAGCTGGCCAGCCAGGTCCGCGCCTTCATCGCCTCGACCTGATCCTTGGCGGTTCGGGCCCGGCGACGGGGCGCTGCGCTAGACTCGATCGTGATGCCCGACTCGCACGTGAAGGTGGCCGTCACCGGCGCCGCCGGACAGATCGGCTACGCCCTCCTCTTCCGGATCGCCTC
>JBDTMU010000159.1:0-3735 GCA_039934115.1 Chloroflexota bacterium
TCTTCGGCGACGCCACCAACGGGACCGATACCTACGGCGGCGGCCGCTTCCTGTACACCGAGCCGCTCCAGCCTGACGGCAGCGTCGTGGTCGACTTCAACCTGGCGTACAACCCGCCGTGCGTCTTCTCTCCGTACGCCACCTGTCCGCTGCCGCCGCCGGAGAACAGGCTCGAGCTGCGCATCGAGGCGGGCGAGAAGGCCTGGCACGCTCCGAGCGACGGCGACTGACGGGCTGAGGCGGGCTCGTTCTCGGCGGACCCCGCCACTGTCAGGGTCGTTCATGCGTTCGTGCAGCACGACCGCACGAACGAGCTCGACGCCGACACGGGCGCCCGACTCCGGCGCCCGACGGCGGCGCTGCCCTCGCCACCTAGCCCTCGCCACCTACCCCTCGACGCGCAGCTCCTCGAGGTCCAGGCCGCGCTCAACGCTGCGCAATGCCTCGTCGCTGATCACGCCGCGGTCGCGCAGGTCGATCACCGCCAGCCGCTGCGCGTCGATCACGGCGCGCTGGATCGTGGCGTGCTCGGCCGCCTCCTGGTCCTCCGGCACCTCGCCCGACGCATGGTCGTGCTCCAGGTGCTCCGTCGCGTGCTCATGGCGCTCCCGCAGGTGATCGATCAGCTCCAGGTGGCCCGGCCACTCCTTGGCCAGCTCGTCGAGCCTCCCCATGGCGGCCAGCACGGCAGCCTCGCGGGCGTGCAGCTCCTCGTGCGCGGCCGAGCCGTCGTCGCCCACCCCGAGCCATCGGATCAGCCACGGCAGCGTCAGCCCCTGGCCGACGAGCGTGGCGATGATGACCGAGAAGGTCAGGAAGATGACGAGATCGCGCTCGGGGAACGCAGCGCCCCCCTTCACGGTGAGTGGCAAGGCCAGCGCGGCAGCCAGCGATACGACGCCCCGCATCCCGGCCCAGCCCACCACCAGGACGTTCCGCGGCATCGGTGGTGCCTCTCGCGCACGCACGCGCGGCGACAGCCAACGTGGCAGGTACGTGCCGGGGAAGACCCACGCCAGCCGCACCAGGATGACGGTCACGCTCACCGCCACCGCCCATGATGCGAGCTCGCCGAACGAGCGCGAGGCGGAGAGGCTGTCCAGGATGTTCGGCAGTTGGAGGCCGATCAGGATGAAGACCAGCCCGGTCAGCGTGAAGACCACCATCTGCCACACGCCGGAGCCGAGCACGCGGGTGTCGGAGCTCATGATCCGCGGCACTTTCCGTCCGACCATGATTCCGGCCGTCACCACCGACAGGACGCCCGATACCCCCAGGGCCTCGGCGGGCAGCCACGCTCCGAACGGCGCCAGCAGCGAGAGGAGGACCTCGACCGGCGGGTCCTCGAAGAGCCCCAGCACCCAGGTGATGGCCCAGCCGGCGGCCAGGCCGATGAGCACGCCGCCGACGCTCACCACCACGAAGGAGATCGCCGCATCCCCGAGCGAGAAGGTGCCGCTCACCGCCGCCGCCAGGGCGAGGCGGTAGGCGACCAGGGCGGTGGCGTCGTTCACGAGCGATTCGCCCTCCAGGATGATGACCACCCGACGCGGCAGGCCCAGGCGCTGCGCGATCGACGTGGCGGCAACCGCATCGGGCGGTGAGACAACCGCGCCGATCAGGAAGGCGACCGCCCACGGGACTCCCGGCGCGAGGGTATGGACGACCAACGCCACGATCCCGGTCGTTGCCAGCACGAGCCCAACCGCCAGGAGGCCGATCGGCCTCGCGTGCTCAGCCAGGTCGCGAGGCGAGGTGAAGAAGGCAGCCGAGAAGAGGAGGGGCGGAAGGAAGAGCAGGAAGACGGTCTCGGGCGCCAGCTCGACGTGCGGCAGCCCAGGTACCAGGCCCAGTGCCAGCCCGCCAAGGGTCATCAGGATCGGGTAGGGGACCCCGATGCGCCGCGCCGCGACGGTGAGCAGCGCGACGACCAGCAGGAGCGCCAGGACCTCCTCGACCGGTTGCACGTCGCAAGCGTAGCGCGAGGATTACACTCCCGACGCGATGACCACCGAACCCGCCGCGCCACGCGTGGCACGCCCGCCGTCCGACTTTCTGTCGGACAAGGTCCGCTCCCTCAAGCCCTCGGGGATCCGCCGCTTCTTCGACATGCTGGCCGAGATGAAGGACGTGATCAGCCTGACCATCGGCGAACCGGACTTCACCACGCCTGAGCCGATCACGAGGGCCGCCATCGCCAGCCTCGAGGCGGGGGAGACCCACTACACCGCCAACGGCGGGATGGTCGAGCTGCGCGAGGCGATCGTGGCCGACCTGGAGGCGCGGTATGGCATCCACTACGAGCCCCGCACCGAGCTGATCATCACGGTCGGCGCGTCCGAGGCGGTCGACGCCTCGCTGCGCGCGATCTGCGACCCCGGCGACGAGGTGATCTACCACGAGCCATCGTTCGTGGCCTACGCCCCGTGCATCACGCTCGCCGGCGGCATCCCGGTCCCCATCGCCACCGGCGACGACACCGACTTCCGGATCACCGCCGCACAGATCGAGGCGGCCATCACGCCCCGCACCAAGGCGCTCTTCCTGGGCTATCCCAACAACCCGACCGGGGCGGTCCTGGACCGCGCGGAGCTGGAGAAGGTCGCGGCAGTCGTCGAGCGGCACGACCTGCTGGTGATCAGCGACGAGATCTACGAGCGGCTGGTGTACGGCGGACACGAGCACGTGCCGTTCTCAGCGCTCCCCGGGATGCGGGAGCGGACCGTGCTCATCGGTGGCTTCAGCAAGAGCTATGCCATGACCGGCTGGCGCATCGGCTGGGTGGCGGCTCCGGCAGACCTGATGGTCGGGATCGCCAAGGTGCATCAGTACGGGATCATGTGCGCGCCCACCGTCGCCCAGTTCGCGGCGCTCGAGGCGCTGCGCATCGGTGAGCCATTCGTGCTCGAGATGCAGGCCGAGTACGACCGACGCCGGCAGCTGATGACCCGCCGGCTGAACCAGATGGGGCTGCTCTGCTTCGAGCCGCGTGGCGCCTTCTACTGCTTCCCGAACATCGCCAGCACCGGGATGGACGACGAGACATTCGCCCAGGAGCTCCTGCGCGACGAGCGGGTGGCGGTCGTGCCCGGGACGGCCTTTGGCCCCTCCGGCGCCGATCACATCCGCGTCTGCTACGCCACCGCCTACGAGGAACTGGTCGAGGCGCTGGACCGGATCGAGCGGTTCGTGAAGCGCCATCCGGCGCCTACCGCGGGGATGCGCCCGGCGTGACCTGGCGGCGAGTCGTCGAGGGCTTCTCGGAGACGGCGGACAACTATGCCCACAGCATGGCCCCCTCCCTGCGCACCATGGCCGTCTCGGTCGTGCAGCGAGCGAGGCTGCGCGAGAAGGACCGGATCCTGGACGCCGGCACCGGCACCGGCATCGGCGCTGCCGCGGCGATGACCTCGGGGCGGGAAGTGGTCGGCGTGGACGCCGCCCCGGGGATGCTGGCCATCGCGCGACGCGAGGTGCCGGGAGTACGCTTCGTCGAGGCCGATTACGGCAAGCTGCCCTTCCCGGCGGGCTCCTTCGACGTCGTCATCTCGGTCCATGCGCTCCATTTCGCGGCTGACCCGGTCGCGGTCCTGGGGGAGTGGCGGCGCGTCACGACGAGCGGGGGTCGCCTCTCGCTCTCCGTACCGGGGCCGCGCGCGGCCCTCTCAAACCGGCTGTATGACCCGATCTACCGGCGCCACGGCCTGCTGCGTCGCGTCGAGGTGCCAACCCGCG
>JBDTMU010000160.1:0-3682 GCA_039934115.1 Chloroflexota bacterium
CATCCGGCGGGAGCACGTAGCCGCCCTCGCCCAGGATCGGCTCGACCAGGAAGGCAGCCACGTCATCGGGATAGATGACCGTCGCGAACAGCTCCTCGATGCCCGCCAGGCTGAAGGCCACGGCAGCCTCGGGGTCAGGACCAGTCGGGTTGCGCAGCACGTACGGATACGGCGCGAAGTGCACGCCGCCCAGGAGCGGCTCGAAGTGGCCGCGGTACTTGACCCCGGAGCTGGTGAGCGCCATGGCTCCATGGGTTCGGCCGTGGAAGCCGCCGCGGAAGGCGATGATCGCGGGGCGCCGCGTGGCGTACTTCGCCAGCTTGACGGACGCCTCGATCGCCTCCGCCCCCGAGTTCGAGAGGAAGAGGCCGGCCTCCTCGCCGCCTCGAAGCCCCGGGAAGGTGCGCGGCAGGCGTGCGTGGAGCTCGAGGCCGGGCTTGTGATAGAGGATGTTCTGCTGGGCGTGGATGATCTTCCCGGCCTGCTCGGCGATCGCCGCGGCCACGCGCGGATGGGCGTGGCCGGTGTTGGTGACCCCGATCCCGCAGGTGTAGTCGAGGTAGCGCTCGCCGTCGATCGTCTCGATCCATGAGCCGATGCCACGCTCGACCACCAGGTCGGTGTAGCGGGCCCAGACGGGCGGCACGCCGGCACGCAGCTGCTGCCAGGTGTTGGCCTCGTCGTTCATCGGTCCTTACCTGCCGACCAGGGTGATTGGCGCCGCACGACCCTGGCGCCGCTGGCCCCAGAGCTGGACGCCGATGAACGCGAACGCGGTCAGGAAGATCAGGGTGCCCAGCACGTTCACCTCCGGTGGGATCCCCAGGCGGCTGACCCCGAAGACCCACAGCGGGAAGGTGAGGGTGTGGCCGGCCGAGAAGAGCGTGATCACATAGTCGTCGATCGAGAGCGCAAAGGCGAGCAGGGCGGCCGACAAGATCCCAGGAAAGATGATCGGGAAGGTGATCTTCCAGAACGTCGTCCGGCCGTCGGCATACAGGTCCATGCCCGCCTCCTCGAGCGATTGGTTCATGCCGGCCAGCCGCGCTCGGACGGTGACCACCACGAAGCTGATGTTGAACATGATGTGCGCCGCCAGGATCGTCAGGAAGCCGCGCTCGACGCCCAGGCTGACCCACAGTGTCAGGAGGGACGCCCCCAGGATGATCTCTGGCGCGGTGATCGGAATGAAGATGAGCATGTTCATGATCCACCGACCGCGGAATGCGAAGCGGGTCAGCGCCAGCCCGATCATGGTGCCGAAGGTGGTGGCCACCACGGTCGAGACGGTCGCGATCAGCAGGCTGTTGATCATCGGCGTGGTGATCTGCGAGCGGCCCCACAGGTCGAAGTAGTTCCGCACCGTGAAGCCCTGCCAGGTGATGTTCTGCCGGCCGGCCGGGTCGTTGAAGCTGAACACGATCATCACGCCGATGGGCGAGAAGAGGAACAGGAGCAGCAGCCCCGTGAACACCGGCAGCACGAGGTTCGCCAGGCGCGCCCCGAGTTCTGGTCGATGAGTCGATGCAGCGCGGGCGGTGGTCATCGCAGCATCATCCGGCGAGCCGGTCGCTGCCGACCAGGCGGGTATAGACGGTAACCAGCGCCATCACCACCGCAACCAGCACGAACCCGAGCGCGGCGGCGGCGGGGTAGTCGAGGCTGTCCAGGAACTTGCGCTGGATGATGTTGCCGACCATGAAGACCTGCGGGTTGCCCGCTCCGATCACCTCGGCCGTGATGAAGTCGCCGACCGCCGGAATGAAGGTCAGCAGCGATCCGGCGACCACGCCGGGCAGGGAGAGGACGAACGTGACCCGCCAGAAGGCCTGGAGGCGACTGGCGTAGAGGTCCGTTGCCGCCTCGATCAGCCTGCGGTCGATCTTCTCGAGCGCCACGTACAGGGGCAGGATCATGAACGGCAGGAAGTTGTAGGTCAGGCCGAAGATCACCGATGCCGGGGTGGCCAGGAAGTGGAAGTTCGGCGCGACGATCCCCAGGTCCTTGAGGAAGCCAAAGACGATCCCGTTGTCCGACAGGATCATCCGCCAGTTGAGTGTGCGGATCACGAAGCTGACGAAGAAGGGCAGCACCACGATCAGCAGCAGCGCGTTCTTGAGGCGACCGCCGCGGAATGCAATCGTGTAGGCCACCGGGTAGCCGATCGCCAGGGTGAGCGCGGTCGCCGCCAGCGCGAAGATGGCGGACCGCCAGTACAGCTCCCAGTACTGGCCGATCACCTCCGGGTAGATCCCGAAGTTCCAGGTGAGCTGGTAGCCGGTGTCGAAGGTTCCCTGCTGCAGGGAGATCAGCAGCATGAAGGCCATCGGCACGACGAAGAAGACGATCAGCCACGCCGTGCCCGGCAGGAGCAGCAGCAGCGGGGTGATGCCGCGGCTCAGCGAGCGCACGCCTGATCGCCTTCGAACGCCGATTGGTTCAGCGTTGGGTCATGCGCCGATGACCTTCTCGAAGAGGTCGTTCCACTGCGTCTCCTCTTCCTCGGTCAGCTGCTTGTCCGGGAACGTGTTGGCGATCTCCTCGGGGGACGGGACCACCGTCGGCGCCAGCGCGTCGTAATAGTCGGCGGTCTCCGGGTCGGGGCTCGCCCCAGCGTCACCTGCGCGCGCCGCTTCGGCATCGGCAGCGATCTGCTCAGAGACTCCCTTCACCGGGGTGAAGTACCCCACGTACTCGGACAGCATCGTCGCGGCTGCCTTGTCGTAGTAGTAGTTCAGCAGCTTGTGCGCGTTCTCGATGTTGGCGCCGCCCTTGGGGATGACGAGGTTGTCGTTCCAGCGCATGCCGCCCGAGTCGGGTATCACGAACTTCACCTGGTCGTTGTCGTTCAGGACCATCTGGCTGACATCGCCGGACCATGCCACGGAGATCGCCAGGTCGCCTGCGGCGAGTGCGTCGTAGTACGAGTTGTCGTAGAAGCCGCGGAAGTGCCCTGCCGGGACCGAGAGCAGCTTCTCCTGTGCCTGCTTGACGTCGTCGACGGTCGCGTCCTCGGGATGCACGCCGAGCGAGAGGAGCGTGAGACCGAACATGTCGCGCATATCGCTGAAGCCGCCCACCCGCCCGGAGAACTCGGGGTCGAGCAGGTCGTCGAAGGTCGTGATCTCGCGGCCGGTCAGGTTCGGGTCGTAACCGAACCCTGTGATGCCGCCCTGCCACCACACGCTGTACTTGTTGTCCGGGTCGAACCAGAGTCCCTTCGCGTAATCGGCGGTGTTGGCGTCCCAATTCGGCAGCTTCGAGTGGTCGAGCTCCTCGAGCCAGCCATTGCGAGCCATGCGCTCCACCACCCAGCCACCGGGCGACATGACGTCCCAGCCGGTGTTGTTGTCTGCCTGCAGGTCGGGGGCGTACTGGGCGAGGAAGTCGGCATTGTCCAGCAGCCCCTCGTTGTACTCGACCGGGATCCCGGTCTGCTCGGTGAAGGCCAGGATGGTCGGGTACTTCGACTCGTCCACCGAGTCAATGTCGATGTAGGCAGGCCAGTTCAGCCATTTGAGCGTGGCGCTCTGTGACGACCCGGGGGTCGCACACGCCGCCAGCAGCGAGGGGAGGGTGAGCGCGGCGCCGAACGCAAGCCCACCGCGGCCGGCACGACGCATGAAGGTCCGACGGCTGATCAGGTCCCTCCGCATCAGATTGTCGATCGTCAGTTCGATCT
>JBDTMU010000161.1:0-3667 GCA_039934115.1 Chloroflexota bacterium
CTGGCCGGATAGTAAGGTTGGGGTGGGCTGGGGAGCCCCGGTACTTTCGATCCGCTGACAGGGGTACTTCCGCGAATGCCCGTCTATGAGCGACACGTCTTCGTCTGCACGCGCGGCGAGTGGTGCCCCTCCGTCGACGGCGATGGCCTGGGCGTCCATGCCGCCCTCAAAACCGCGGCCCGCAGTGCCGATCTGGCCGGTCGGGTACGCGTCAACCACTCGGGCTGCTTCAGCCAGTGCGGCAATGGACCGATGGTCGTCGTCTATCCCGACGGCGTCTGGTACGCGGCGGTCACGCCGGCCGACGCGGCCGAGATCGTGGAGAGCCACCTCCTCAATGGCAGGCCGGTCGAGCGCCTCCGCTACGACCCGCCGGAGGGAGGCTCGCACCAGCTGGAGCGCGAACCTGACGGCCGGCCGATCGGCCGAACCGCCCCCTGGCCGGCGCGCAGCTCGGGCTAGCGGTATCCCTCAAGGCAGGTGCACCCCTTCGGGCCGACGATCGCGGCGTGCGGCGTCCCGAGCGGGAGGATGAACCCGTCGCCGGACTGCAGCTCGACCGCCACGGCATCGGCTCCGACCAGGAAGGTGATCGAGCCTGCCGCGCAGACCAGCACCTTGGTGTACTCGTGGCTGTGCACGCTGTATCGGTCGCCGGGGCCGTTCGACCAGGCGTGCGGCTCCACCCCCGCGTCGCGGAGGCGCTTCGCCGCGCTGGCGGCATCGGGCACGTCCTCGCGATCCCAGGGCAGATCAACGAGCGGTGCAGGGAGGGACCGGTCCAGGCGTCCGCTCAGCGCGTTACCCCCGCCGTCTCGCCGGCGATGCGCTGGGCGAAGTAGACAGGGATCACCGACAGCAGGATCAGCAGCAGCGCCACCACGTTCACGACCGGCAGCTCGTTGGGCCGCTGAATGGCGCTCAGGATCCAGAGCGGGATCGTCTTCGTGCCGGGACCGGCGGTGAAGTTCGTCACGATCACCTCGTCAAATGAGAGCGCGAACGAGAGGAGCGCGCCGGACATGAGCGCGGTCCGCGCCATCGGCAGCGTGATGCGGCGGAACGTCTGCCAGGTGTCGGCACCCAGGTCAGCCGAAGCCTCCTCGGCCGATCGCGGCATGCGCCGAAGTCGGGCGATCACGTTGTTGTAGGCGATCACCACGCAGAAGGTGGCATGGCCGATGATGATGGTCTGCAGGCCAAAGGTGATGCCGATGGTCTTGAAGGTGGCGGCCAGTGCGATGCCGGTCACCACCCCGGGGAGCGCGATCGGCAGCACGAGGAGGAACGAGACCGCCTCACGGCCGAAGAAGGCGTAGCGCTGGACCGCCAGGGCGGCGCACGTTCCGAGCACGAGCGCGATGGCGGTGGCTCCGGCCGCCGCAACGACGGACGTGCCGAAGGCTGCCAGCATCGCACCGTTGCCGAGCGCCTCGCCGAACCAATGCAGCGACACCCCGGTTGGCGGCCAGACCTGCGAGCGGCTCGGGTTGAAGGCGTAGACCGCGAGCACGACCAGCGGGAAGTAGATGAAGGCCAGCGTGAGGCCGGTCATGACCCGGAGCGCGACGCGGACCCAGCCCGACTCGGTCATCGGTCTACAGGGACTCGAACGCGCCGAGCCGGCGCGCCACCAGCAGGTAGCCGATCATGATCACGATCGGGATGAAGGAGGCCGCCGCGGCCAGCGGCAGGCTGCCAAGGCTCGAGTTGTCATAGATCACGTTCCCGATGAACTTGGTGTGCGACACCATCGTCGGCGTAATGTAGTCGCCCAGCGTCAGCGAGAAGGTGAAGATCGAGCCCGCCGCCACCGACGGCAGCACCAGCGGCACGATGACGCGGCGGAAGGTGGTCCCCGCCTTCGCCCCCAGGTCGCCCGATGCCTCCAGGAGCGACCCCGGAATTCGCTCGAGGCCCGCGTAGATCGGCAGGATCATGTACGGCAGCCATAGGTAGCTGAGCACGATCCACGAGTTGGCGACCTGGTTCAGCCCGGGACCGCTCATGCCGAACGGCGCCACCGCCCAGTCGATGATCCCGTTCCCCTGCAGGATCACCCGCCATGCGTAGACCTTTACCAGGTACGACGCCCAGAGCGGCATCAGGACCGCGATGACAAGGATCGCGCGGCCCCGGCCGGTCGCAACGCGCGCCATGTAGTAGGCGATCGGGAAGGCGATGAGCACGTCGGTCACGGTGACGGCGACGGCCATCACGATCGTCCGAACCGCGATGGTGCGGTAGACCTCGACCGTGAAGAGCGCCTGGAACGAGCCGAGGGTCCAGTTCGGGACGACTCGCCCGCTGAACGCGTCCGACTCCCAGAACGCGTTCAGCAGCAGGATCGCCAGCGATCCGAGATAGGCCAGCACCAGCCAGGCAATCGGGCCAGCCAGCAACGCGCCAAACCGCGCCCGCGGATGTCGGTGCAGCCAGCTCGCCAGCCTTCGGCCGCCCGACTGCCGCGTCGTCGCCTCGGTCGTCATCACACCGCCCCGAAATGCGAGGCTCCCCGGGAGGCGGACCTCCTGGGGAGCCTGAGTAGCCGAATCTTCAGCAACCTTGCATCACGCAGCCGTGATCTCGGTCCAGGCCTGGATCCAGTCCTCGATGTCCTTGCAGGTCGTCGCATCGTCGCTGTCGTTGCAGTCGCCGCGCGGCGTCTCCCAGAACTTGATCTTGGACAGGTAGTCCTCATCCGTGGCGTGGAACAGCTCGCAATGTCCGGCGTAGGCGCCCTCCAGGATGGTTTCGGCAGCGTCACAGGCAGCCTGGCTGGCCGGTGCCTCGCCGAAGTAGATGGTGGACATCGCGTTCGTCTCCGGGTCGAGGACCCAGTTCATCCAGCGATACATGCAGCCGGGATGGGCCGCGTTCTTCGCGATCATCCAGGTGTCCGACCAGCCGGTGGCACCCTCCGCGGGGACCGTGACGCCAACCGGTGCTGCCGTGTCATCGAGCTTGATCGTGTTGTACTGGTATTGCCAGCTCTGGCCGGCCAGCATCGCGCCGGACGAGAATGACGTGATCTGGTCGGTCGAGAAGTTCCAGTACTCCCCCACGATGTCGTGCTGCTCCTTGAGCAGGTCGACGGCCGCGTTGAACTGGTCCTCGTCGAGCTGATACGGGTTGGTGATGCCCAGGTCGGGGTTCTTGTTCATGAGGCGCATCGCCGCATCCGCGATGTAGATCGAGGAGTTGTAGACGCTGATCTTTCCCGCCGCCGGTGAATCCGCATCCCAGAGCGGATCCCAGCTGGTTGGCGCCTCGGTGAATGTCTCCGTGTTGTAGAGCAGCACATTGGCACCAAAGCCCTGCGGCACGCCGTAGGGGACGCCGTCGACCGAGTTGTACGGCGTGTTCTTGAGCTTGGGGAAGATCCCCGCATAGTTGGGAATGAGGGCGGTATTGACCGGGGCGACCGTCTCCGCCGCGATCATGCGCAGGGTCGCATCACCAGATGCCGACACCCCGTCGTACTGCCCGGTCGCCATCAGGGAGACCATGGTCGGCGAGTCGACGCCGTCAGTGGTGTGCACCTTGCATCCGGTGTCCGTCTCGAACTGCGTCACCCAGTCGAACTCGGGATAGGTCCCGCCATTCTCGGCGTAGCCCACCCAGATCACCAGGTTGAGGTCGCTCTCGGCAGCCGGCACCTCCGTCA
>JBDTMU010000162.1:0-3623 GCA_039934115.1 Chloroflexota bacterium
GCGACCTCCATCAGCACCACGACGCCCGCCGCGTTGTCATCGGCGCCGGGCGAGCGAAAGACGGTGTCGAGGTGCGCAGCGATGACGATCGCATCGGTCTCGCGCCCTGGCAGTGTGGCCATCAGGTTGACGCCATTCAGCTCCGCGTGACGCGTGATGCCCTTGAACGTCCGGCCATGACCCGGGCCGTCGGCGAGGCCCCACTCGCCGCGCAGGTGCAGGGGCTGCCGCTCGACCTCCCAGCCGGCCGTGGTCCAGGCGTCGGAGATCACCTCGTCGGCCCGGATCATCGCCTCCGGGGCGTGGAGCCGGCTGCGCGGACCGGGGATCGACTCGACCAGGGTGCGCAGCCGGGCCGGGGACACTTCCGCGCGGAGCTGGGCAGCAGCGGCCAAGAGCTCGGGAGATGGATCGGGATAGATCGGCTCATCAGTGCCCAGCACCGTGACAGCCTACCTGCAAGCACGGGCCTGTTCGAGCGAGGCGATGGTCGCCCATACCAGTATCGGAGGATCCGCAGGGGCCCTGCGCTGAGCGCGCCGGGCGTCTCGGTGCGGCGAGTACCGCCGGGTCGCCCGCCTAGCTCCGCCCCGAAACGTCGGCCAAGCCGCCGCGGTCGATCTCTCGGAATGGTGGTCGTCCGGGAGGCGCCTTCAGTCCATACTGCTTTGGGCGACGGCTGACCGACGAAAGCACACCGCCGCAGCAGGACAGCGAGCCATCGGATAAGAGGTAAGACATGAAGAGATTGAGTGCCGCGGCAGTGGCGGCGATGGGGCTCGCGCTCGCCCTGGCAGCGTGCGGCTCGACGCCTGCTGCGTCCGCAACCCCGACGACGATCACTGGGACCCTGACGGAATACAAGATTCAGCTTAGCGCCGCGTCCGCGCCAGCCGGCAAGGTGATCTTCAACGTCACCAACAGTGGGACGATCGTCCACGAGTTCGTCATCCTCAAGACCGATGTGTTGGCGAAGGACCTCCCGCTGACTGGCGACAGTGTCGATGAGGGCGCCTTCAACGCGATCGGCGAGGTGGCAGAGACTGAGGCCGGCGGAACCGGCACCTTTACGGCGACGATGGCCGCCGGCCACTACGCGATCATCTGCAACATCCCGGGCCACGTTACGCAGGGGATGGCCACCGACTTCTCGGTCAACTGAGCCGGAACCTCTACGGGGTCGACCGCCTGGCAGATGCAGGCCGGCGGCGAACCTGCGGCCTAGGCTCCCGCCTGGCGGGGTGAGCGTTGACGGCGCGAGGAGCTCGAGCGGCGACGGCTGCGGCGATCGGTAGCGTGCAGGCGACCCCGGCCCCCATTGACCTCAGATCGAGCCCTGACGAGGCCCGAATCGCTCGGTATCCCACGCTTAGACCAAAGCGGATGGGCGGGACGGGTTACGGGGCATTTGCGGGATCAACCGTGATCGTAGCCAACATCCCAGCCTCCCAGTGCCCGTGAACATGGCAGCCAATCATGATCTTGCCCGCCGTACTGAAATGGTAGGTGAAGTCCCCGCGGCCCAGCGGGTCGAGGTAGATCCCGTAGCCGGTATGCTGCATCGCCTGCACCTGTTCGGATGGCGACTGGTTCATCACCGCGCGGTGATGGGCGAGTTGCTCCGCCATCTCGCCAATGAAGAGCTCATGCCCCACCTTGGTGGGATTGGTGACGACGAAGCGGATGGTCTCGCCGACGCGCACCTCGAAGTGATCCGGCACGAAGCGCATGCCGCTGATAGTGACGGGGATGTCGCGGGTCGCCGGCGGGGATGCAACCGCCGGGACACAGCCAGATAGCAACAGCCCGGCGATGACTACCACCGACAGGCGAGGTCCGACCCCAAGGGCCATCCGATTGCCCGACCCCAGAATGACCGTCGTGCCTGACACAGCGAGCCCTCCTTACAGCGGGCGTTTCCGGTGCGCGCTGCCCTCGAGATACCTAATGGGGCGATGCTACAAGCGCATCAAGGGTGGCTTGTAGAGCCAAAGGTCCCAAACTCTCGCCCGCTGAACAACAGGAGAGCACTAGGCACATCGGCCTCATCGCGGCTGTGCGCAGGTCCGAATGGCCGATTTGTGGCCCTACGGCAACTCGTGCCCGATGTCATC
Source organism: Chloroflexota bacterium (assembly GCA_039934115.1). Taxonomy (GTDB): domain Bacteria; phylum Chloroflexota; class Limnocylindria; order QHBO01; family QHBO01; genus CF-167. The sequence goes on from JBDTMU010000162.1 coordinate 2,115, forward strand.
GCCCTCGACGATGTGGCGCGCCGAGAGCTGCCATAAGTCGTCGGTACGTGGCTCGCCCCTAGCTGCTTAGCGGGCCGCGGCGATTGGTAGCGCGCGGGCTAGCCCGGCCTACACAGAGTCCAGCCGATGTACCCCTTCGAGCCGGTGACTGCGCATGCTCCCCTTGGGGAGAACGACTACTGCGACGCGCATGACGAGTTCGATGACCCGTTAGGGATGTCACCAGAGCGCCGAAAGGACCTGACCGCCCCTTCAAGCCCTCCACCGCAAGATGGCCCTGGATGAGCCGCGGATTTGGCAGGTTACCGCCAGCGTCAAATCAACCCTCGTCCATCCGCAGTCGGCTTTCGCCTTCCGGGAGGGCTTGCACGAGTCGCCGAGCGCCTTCGTCTTGTGGCGGGGAACGCGGCTCCGGCTCGATACGGTCCACGGCTACTTGGACGGTAGAACAGTGCAACAATTTGGCGCTTCCGTGTGCTGGACGGGCCGCTCGCCGGCACGTGCTGGTACGCCGAGGCATGGATCGCCCGCGATGATTTCGTCGCACACGCGTGATCCTGTGGAGCCGATCGCCGCGTCAACCCAGGTGCTGCAGACCGAGCACACCAGCTGCGACGGATAGCGCGGGGCCGCGGGCACGGCGATCGGTAAGCGTGCAGGCGACCCCGGCCCTTACCCCATAGCGTGATATTCGCCCCGGCTGACCTGCCCAAGGACGGGACCAGCTACGATCTGCCGATCGCGGTGGGGATCCTGGCCGCGTCCCTCCGCCCATCCGTCTGGCGTCATTCACGCACACTCGCGCACACGAGCACATCGTCGCTAGACACTCGGTAGGGTTGTTCCCATGTCGAGGGTCTTGGTGACTGGGATGTCGGGAACCGGCAAGTCGTCAGCTCTCACCGAACTTGGCCGACGCGGTTATCGCGTCGTAGACACCGGCGATCGGGGCTGGCGCGAGTATCGCGAGTATGTTGAGTCCTCCGACAAGTTGCACCGCGGGGAGTGGCTCTGGGTCGAGGAAAGGATCACCGGGCTGCTGGACTCCGATGATGGTCGCTCGCTCTTCGTTGAAGGGTGCGTGAGGAACCAGTCGAAGTTCTACGACCGTTTCAACGCGGTTGTCCTGCTCAGCGCCCCTGCTGACGTGATCCTTGACCGGGTCGCACGCAGAACGACGAACAACTACGGGAAGACTCCATTGGAACGAGCGATGATCTTGGATGACCTCGCCAGAGTCGAGCCGCTTCTCAGGGAGGGCTGCACGCATGAGCTGGATGCCAGCCGACCGCTCGCCGACATCGTCGCCGACCTGACCGCGATCGCGTCGCGCCCGATGACGACCTCCTAGGGCGCCTCGCTTCGAGGCACATTCCACATCGCCAACTGCTAGGCGGTGTTTTTGCATCTCGTCGCCTGTCTTGCCCGTCAGTTTGACGACCCCGGTCATCGCATGAGCGCCGTGATCAGGTCGGCGCGGTGCGGCCAGCGGGCAATCAGGTCTGCCGC
>JBDTMU010000163.1:0-3613 GCA_039934115.1 Chloroflexota bacterium
GTGATGGTCGGGTCCAGTCGCATGCCGGCATGGTGCCACGCCTGCGCTCGACGGGGACATCGCGCATAGTGACCGCCTCGTGGCCAGCCTCCTGAACGCCCGCTCCACCGCCCATGAGATGCTCGATGCGGAGCACCTCGACCTCCTCGAGCTGCGGCGGAACCTGCGCGAGATGACAATGCTCAACCGGCTGCCGGGAGGGATCGGCGCCAGCGTGCGGGCCGTCGAACGGCTGCTTGGCGAGCAGGTGGAGGCGACCGTCCTGGATGTGGGTACCGGCTCGGGGGACTTCGCGAGGCGGCTCCGGCGGCGGCGACACGTCGAGGTGATCGCTTCCGACCTCCGGCCCGAGGTGCTGGAGATCGCCGCCCGTAACCTGGCCGGTACCAACCATGTGTCCCTGCTGATCGCCGATGCGCGCGAGATCCCGCTGGCCGACGGCGAGGTTGACGTCGCCCACGCGTCGCTGCTGATGCACCACTTCGACCCCGACGACGCGATCAGGGCCTTTGCCGAGATGCGACGAGTGGCGCGGCTGGGAGTCGTCATCAACGACCTGCGACGCGGCCTGCTGCCGTTCGCGATGACCGCGGCAGCGGTCCTGGCGCTGAGCCGAGGGGCGTATACCCGCCACGACGGGGTGCTCTCGGCACGGAGGGCCTACACGCTTGCGGAGCTCGACACGCTGGCGGCCAAGGCCGGCCTCAAGCGGGTCAACCGCAGCGGGCGGTTCTGGGCACGCGTCACGACGGTGTACCGGTGAGCGCTCCCGCACTCACCTGTGAGGTCCTGGTGGTCGGTGCCGGGCCTGCGGGCTCCGCCGTTGCCGCGGCGCTCGCCGCGCGCGGGCGCGACGTGCTCCTGGTCGAGTCTCACGCCCATCCAAGGCCGAAGGCATGCGCCGAATACGCCAGCCCGCGCATCGTTGAGGAGCTGCGGCGCCTCGGCCTTTCCGACGAGGCCTGGAAGACCGATGCGCTGCCACTGGAGGGGATGCGCGTGATCCGCGGCGACGATGCGGTCGACATCGGCTACCGCGACCAGGGCGGGCAGCGGAGTGCCTGGGGCCTGGAACGGACTCGGTTCGACGCGACCCTCGCCGCGCACGCAGCCGCCAGTGGAGCTCGGCTGATGGAGCACACCTCCCTCGTTGACGTTGGGTGGCGTGGCGGCATCGGCGGGATCGGGGGTCGCGTGGCGCGAGCGGCGCTGCGTACGCCCGACGGGCAGCGGGGCGTCCGCTGCCGGTGGCTGATCGGCGCCGATGGAGCCCGCTCCCGCGTCAGCCAGGCGCTCGCCGTGGAGGGCTGGGTGGGCATGCCCCGGCGGCTCGGCCTGGTGGCCCATTACGAGGGTGTCCCGCAGCTCGTCGAGCACGGGGAGATGCATGTCGGGCCGGGTTATTACGTGGGGCTCGCCCCGCTGGCCGGGGATCGGCTGAACGTCGGGATGGCGCTCCCCCTGGACGGCGATCGGCAGCCCGCCGAGGAGCGGTTCGCGGCCGCCATCGCAGGCATCCCCGCCGTCGCCGAGCGTCTCAAGGGCCGCAACAGGCTGACCCCGATCATCGGCGCATCGCCGATCGGTCACCGGGTCCGGCGGGCGGCAGGGCGAGGATGGATGCTGGTCGGCGACGCGGCCGGCTTCATCGACCCATTCACCGGCGAGGGGATCTACCGCGCGCTGCGCTCGGCGCGGGCAGCCGCCGAGGCGCTCGAGGAGCTGGACGACGGGGCCTCTGCGCGGTACCTCGCGGCACGTCGCAAGGCGTTCGCCGCCAAGGACGCGCTGACCTGGGTCGTCCAGGGGATGCTCGCCTCGCCGCCGCTGATGGGCTACGCATTGCGCCGCCTCGCATCGAGGCCCGAGGCGGCCGCGCGGCTGGGCAGTGCCCTGGGCGACTGCCGCCCGGCCAGCGACGCCCTCTCGCCGCTCTTCCTGGCGCAGGTGCTGCGGCCATGAAGAGCCGGGTGCAGATTCACATCGATGCGCCGTTGGAGCGGATCTTCCCACTGGCGGCCGAGGTCGAGCGCTGGCCGGAGCGCCTTCCCCACTATCGGTACGTCCACCGACTCCGCGCCGCTGACGGCGAGCGACGCTTCGCGATGGGCGCCCGCCGCGGCCCGATCCCGGTGCGCTGGGAGGCGATCCAGCGCCCGCTCCCCGACGAGCGGAAGATCGAGTTCACGCACACCGGCGGCGTGACGCGCGGCATGCAGGTCGCCTGGCGCTTCGCGCCGAGCGACGGCGGCTGGGATGTCAGCATCGAGCACGAGCTGGAGCTGGGCTGGCCGTTGATTGGTGGCGTCGCCGCAGAGCGGGTCATCGGCCCGCAGTTCGTCGAGGCGATCGCGCGCCGCACGTTGCGCCGCGTCAAGGTCCTCGCGGAGGCGGGCTCGTGAGACGGGTGGCGGTGACGGGGATCGGTGCCGTGACCCCCATCGGCTCAGGAGCGGATGGCCTGTGGGCCGGCGTGCTGTCCAACCGCTCAGCGGTGCAGGCGATCGACCGCTTCGACGCCTCGCCATTCCCCTCGCGGATTGCCGCCCAGATCAACGACTTCGTGCCCACCGACCATCTGGACGCCAAACGTGCGAGGCGCCTGGATCGGTTCAGCCAGCTCTCGGTGGCCGCCGCGCGAATGGCCGTCGGCCAGTCCTGCCTGACCGATGCCGATCGATCCGACGGCCGCACCGGGGTCTGGATCGGGTCGGCGCTGGGCGGGGTCGCCTTCGGCGAGGAGCAGCACGCCGCCTACGTTCTTGGCGGTGTCCGCGCGGTGGCGCCGACCCTTGCCACGGCCGTCTTCGGCGGGGCGGGTGCGAGCAACGTGGCGATCGACCTGGGCAGTCGCGGGCCTGCGGTCGGCAATGCCAACTCGTGCGCGTCCGGGGCGGTGGCCATCGGGCAGGCGTTCGGGGCGGTCAGGTCGGGGATGGTCGACGTGGCGATCGCGGGTGGCGCCGAGGCGCCCCTCGCGCCCCTGACCCACGGCGCGTTCGCGATGATCCGCGTGCTGTCGCAGCGCAACGACGATCCGGCCACGGCGTCGCGCCCCTTCGATCGCGACCGCGACGGGTTCGTCATGGCGGAGGGTGCGGCCATGCTCGTGCTCGAGGCCTGGGAGTCGGCGGAGCGCCGCGGCGCCACCATACTCGGCGAGGTGGCCGGCTTCGGGTCCTCGACCGATGCCTATCACCTGACCGCGCCCCTTCCCTCTGGCGAGGCCGCGGCCGCGGCCATCACCACGGCACTCACGGATGCTGAGGTCGCGGCGGGGGAGATCGGCTATGTGAACGCGCACGCCTCGAGCACGCAGCTCAACGAGCTGGCCGAGACGAAGGCATTCCATCTGGCGCTGGGTGAGCGCGCCGCTGAAGTGCCCGTCTCGGGGACGAAGGGGCTATACGGCCATGCGCTTGGGGCGAGCGGCGCGATCGAGGCGGCGATCACCGTCATGGCGCTTCGCAACGGCCTCCTGCCGGGGACCTGCAACCTGGTCAACGTGGACGAGCGCTGCGCGCTGAACGTCCTGCGCGAGCCCCTCTCGGCGCGTCCCCGGGCCGCGCTGTCCACCTCCTTTGGCTTCGGCGGCATGAACGCGGCGCTTGTC